>JANMNK010000861.1:0-18811 GCA_031373875.1 Pirellulaceae bacterium
GGCAACGAATCAAGGGGCTTTCAATACGAAAAGTCGCCGGGCACTATTTGCAAAAGTTCACCCAACGATTCTCAGCGAAGAAATCGGCTGCGAGTGTCGAAACATCGTTGATCGAAAAATTCCTATACCCAAAATTGGGTCCTGGACAAATGTGGGAGGAAGTTGCACGGCGCATTGTGGCAAAAGGCGGTACGATCGTTTACGACCAAGAAGTCCAGCGCGTTCACATGAACGGCGATCGCGTAGCTTCGGTTACTGCCCTGAATCGCAAGACCCAGGAGGAGTCGCAATACTCGGGTGATTTTTTCTTCTCAACCATGCCTGTCAAAGATTTATTGCGTGGCGTTGAACCCCGACCACCCTCAAACGTTCAAGAAGTTGGAGAAGGACTCATCTATCGCGATTTCATCACTGTCGGTTTACTGTTATCACAACTCAAAGTGAAGGCCGACCACAGGCAAGCGAACCAATTAATCAGTGACAACTGGATCTATATTCAAGAGCCCGATGTTCGGATTGGACGATTGCAGATCTTCAACAATTGGAGTCCGGCGTTAGTAGCGGATCCGAGCAAGGTATGGATTGGCTTGGAGTATTTTTGCTTTGCAACAGAAGATATCTGGAAGCTATCCGACGAGCAGATGATCGCGCTCGGAGTGGAGGAACTGGAGAAAATTGGCGTTATCGACAAGTCGGAATTGCTTGATGCGACCGTCGTGCGCGAACCCAAAACGTATCCGGCATATTTCGGAAGCTTTGATCGGTTTGACGAAGTACGTAGCTGGCTCGACGGGATTAGCAATCTTTTTCCTGTTGGCCGCAATGGCATGCATCGGTATAACAATCAAGATCATTCGATGTTAACCGCCATGACCGCCGTGGATAATATTTTGGCTGGGCGAACCGACAAATCGAATCTTTGGGAAGTCAACACGGAGCAAGACTACCATGAGAAGCGTTAGTCTAGCTCTTTGGCAACGCATGCGAGCAGCGTTTGCGATTATCGCGATCGGCATCGTGAGTTACTCCAATACTTTCCAAGTACCATTCTTGCTCGACGATTCGGCTAGGATCGTTCACAACACGAAGATACGCACTCTGATTCCTACCGTTGCGTCGCTTGAGACCAACCGCCCTGTGGTGGATTTTACGTTCGCACTCAACTACGCGATGCACGGTCTTGATCTTTGGGGATACCATGCAGTCAATCTAGCGATCCACTTGGCCGCGGCTTTGTGTTTGTACGGCGTTGTGCGACGCTCGCTGTTGCGAGTTACTAGTAACTTTACCAGCAACGCAGAAATGTTGGGATTGGCCGTCGCGATGATTTGGGTTGCTCATCCGCTACAAACTCAAGCTGTCACGTATATCAACCAGCGTTATGAATCACTTATGGGATTGGCCTATTTAGCGACTTTGTACACGTTGATACGATCATTCGATTCGCGTCGACCGGGTTTATGGCGTATCGCGTCGGTTTCCATTTGCGCGATTGGTATGGGGTGTAAAGAAGCGATGGTTTCGGCCCCGCTGGTGATTCTGTGGTATGACCGTGCCTTTGTCGCCCGTTCGTGGAGCGAGTTGTTTCGAGCTCGCCGCTGGTTTTATGCTGCCCTGGGGGCGACTTGGGTCCTACTCGCATGGTCCATGTTGCACTTCACCGGTGAATATACGGGCGGTGGCATGGGGTCGGTCGCGGGCGTTACGCCGTGGTCCTATTTGCTAAGCCAATCCGGTGTCATCGTTCACTATCTGTACCTTGCTGTCTGGCCCCAAGGGCAGTGCTTTTGGGACAAGTGGCCGGTTGCACAGAACATCGCGGATGTCTGGCCACAAGGTCTTGCTGTCGTCGGGCTATTGGTGGGAACTATCTGGGCGATGTTTCGAGCGCCGAAGATCGGATTCTTGGGCGGTTGGTTTTTCTTGATACTAGCACCGACTTCGAGCGTCGTTCCGATTCGTGACTTGATGTTTGAACATCGGATGTATTTGCCATTAGCCGCGTTAAGCTGCATTTTTGTGCTTGGTATTAACGCGATTGTTTTCCGATTCCCGCTGGCAAAATTCAGTCCTCGTTCGAATCGGGCCGTTATCTATGGTCTCGCGATCATTTCCTTGGCAATGGTAACGCACCAGCGAAACGACGTTTACCGAAGCGAACTGGCGATCTGGCAGGATACGGTTGTCAAGTCACCAAGGCATGCCGAAGCGTGGCACAATCTTGGACTGGCCTACTTAAGCGTGGGTCGATCGGCTGAATCGCTGGCCAGCTTGCGGGAGGCGAATCGATTAGCGTCTGACAATCCACAAATTAACTCGAGCCTCGGTGCGGGGCTAATGCAAGTTGGAAAATACGAAGAGGCTAAATCCCATTTGATGAATGCAATTGAGCATGCTCCCCAAGATAGCTTGGCTTTGAGGAACATGGGGAACGCGATGCTCGATACGGGCCAAAGTAACGAAGCCATTGGATTTCTTGAGCGATCGCTGTTGTTGTCACCGAGTGATACGGAAACACAATTAAGTTTGGCTGCCGCATACGGCATGGAGAGCCGATTTAACGAGTCGATCGCGCAAAGCGAACAAACGTTGCTCGCGTATCCAGGAAATTCTCAAGCTCACTTTAACTTGATGAGCGTCTATACACAGATGGGCAGATTTGGCGACGCAATCGAGCAAGGGAAACTATCCGTTGAGGCTAATCCAAACGACGCATTGTCCCAAGGTCGATTGGGCATGCTCCTGGCAAGCACATTGCCGGATCAAGCTATTGAACATTTAGAGATAGCTTGTCGGTTAGATGCGACCATCGAAGAGTTTCAATTCATTTTGGGAATATTGCTGACCCTCGACCAGCCTGAAAAGGCCATCCCACATTTTCTGGCTATTGTCGAATTGAATCCCAACAACGTCGAAGTTCGCAGAGAACTTGCTCAGGCGTACGCGCGAACGGGTCAAGAAAAATTGGCTGAGCAAGAGCGACAGAAGATCAAGGATATTGTCAAATAGTGCGGGGCTCCAAAGGCCAAATGCTGGCACAAGGAAAGTAAACAAAGCAACAATACGATCTCTGCACTCTTAATGCCCATAGTTATCCGCATGCGATCCTTTTCAGTACTGCATTATTGGAAACTTGGGCCAGATTTGATCTTTGTCGAGGCGATTTGCCATTCGCAATTTGATCGAGTCGCAGCGATCTGTTAGAGTGCGGTTGAAATAACCTAAATCACGGATCAGAAGTTTTCTCGTGGAGTTTGAAGCAATGAGACGTGTCGCTAGTTCAATCATCCGGTCCGTTGTTGGTAGAGGTTCGAAAAAGCGGTTGCGTTTGGCAAAAAGACGCGTTCGCAGATTGCAGATTGAAAGTCTCGAACGGCGCTCAGTGATGACCGCTGGCGAATTGGATCTGTCCTTTGGAAATAATGGACACGTCACGACGGAATTTGATAATACAGCGACATGGGGAAGGACCGCGTTATGTTCTGCTCTGCAACCGGACGGAAAAATTATTGCAGCCGGAGAGGGTGCGTTAGTGCGTTACCATCCAGACGGGACTCTTGACGCGTCCTTCGGGGAATCTGGTCGGGTTGCCTTTCCTTATTTTGCGCAAAAGATAGCTTTACAAACCAATGGCAGGATTGTCGTCGTTGGAAAGATGCTGGATTCAAGCCAACAAGATTTTGTCGTGGCGAGATACCTGAGCAATGGAACGCTAGACAACTCCTTTGACGGTGACGGCATTGTATTGACGGACTTTGGCGGAGTCGATGCGGCAAACGATGTTGCGATTCAGTCTAATGGTCGGATTGTAGTTGTTGGTTCCACGGACAATAAAATCGCGATTGCCCGTTTTCTTGCGAACGGCACTTTGGACACGAGTTTCGACGCCGATGGCAAATACGTTAAGAACTTTAGCAGCCATCGAAGCGACAATGCATTTGCAGTCGCACTACAGTCGGACGGCAAGATCGTCGTTGCGGGAACAAGTTGGGTAACTCTTTCATCCACCCAGTCCAATCACGACTTTTTTGTCATGCGACTGCATTCGCGAGGCGCACTGGATCGGACGTTTGATTCGGATGGAGTCGCGTTCACAAATTTTGGTTTCGATCCAGTGTCGCGCGACGAAGCTCGCGATGTAGCTATCGACAGCAATGGGAAAATTGTTGTTTCGGGATACGCTTACGCCAGCTATGAACACAACTTGGCGATCGCCCGTTACCTTCCAGACGGAACTCCCGATAGTACTTTCAATACCAACAACAGCGGATGGAAGACAGTAAGGTTTTCGGGCTATTCTAATAATCAAATTGCGGGCGAAAGCGTTGCGTTGCATCCCGATGGACGAATCTTGACCATGGCGGGGGCCGACCTTTATCAATTCAATGCCGATGCGTCCCTTGATACAACCTTCTCGACGGATGGCATTCTCCGAGGGGTCAACAACGCGAAAACGTGTTTGATTCAACCAGATGGAAGAATTGTTACTGGCGGATCCAATATCGGGCGTTTTGAGGTAAGACGATATGATGCAGCAGGCGATCTCGATTTGAGCTTCTCGTTGGACGGATTTGTAGAAACTGCGTTCGGCCCGAGTCTTGACGAAGCGAAAGCGTCGACTTTGCAAGCGGATGGAAAACTAGTGGTTGTGGGTCAAAGTCTCTTTGGATTTGGAATAGCCCGCTATCAAGTGGACGGCAGTCCGGACATGAGCTTTTCCCAAATCGGCCGCACGGTCGTCGATTTTGGGCCGCTGTATGAGTCGGCTGGTGCAACGGATGTAACTGTCCAGGCTGACGGCAAGATTGTGGTCGTGGGATTTGCAAAGCTGAAGGGGCAAACTCACATTATTCACTTCGCGACCGCGCGCCTGAACGCCGATGGCTCTTTGGATAATTCGTTTTCTGCCGATGGAAAAGCGATTACGAACGTTGATGGATTCGGCTGGGCGAGGTCCGTGGACGTTCAGAATGACGGCCGAATCTTGGTTGGCGGTGGCTCCAATTACCAAAGCGCGTTCACACTGCTTCGTTATACAGTGGACGGAGCTCTCGATACGAGTTTTAGTGGCGATGGCATCGCGCAAGTAATCACCGGAGGTGGAACTTCTTCATCGATAACGGCGCTAAAACTTCTCGGCGACGGAACAATCTTGGCTGGGGGCGAGTTTTACCCACTTTCCAATAGACAATACGAATCCGGTTTGATGATTGCGAAATTCAGAGCCAACGGCTCTTTAGATCAAAGTTTCGCAAACAACGGTCGAATTGTGGATCTCTACAATAATCAAAGATCCGTCTCCGACCTTGCAGTCCGAGCCGACGGCAGTTTTGTTGTAACCGGAGGTACGACGACCTACGACAGATTCGGTAATCGGACTTCGAATATGGTTGTATCGTCCTACTCGAGTACCGGACAACTTGTTGGACAAGTCATACCGATCGTCCATGTACCGACCGATGGCGATATTTTTTCAGAGCGGCGAGCAGATTCCGTTGCAAGCTCAATTGTCGCTCAACCGGATGGCAAGTTCATCTTAGCGGGCCGGTACAGCGACAGCGTGCTAGTCCTTCGCTTGAATGCGGACGGAACTCCCGATACCACCTTTCACGGTGATGGCCAACTGGTGATGAAGTTTAGCAGCAAGTACTCTTTGCTTGCAAATATTCTGCAACAGTCCGATGGTCGAATTCTTGTGATAGGATCGACGTACACTCCATCGCAGATTGCACCGAATTATGATTTCGCAATCGCGCGGTTGTTAGACCATGTTCCGACTACAGAAGCTACTCTGGTGACTGTGAATTCGGCTGGAAATATCGAAATCAACGACCGATGGTCTCGCGATAACCAATTTGAAATCCTGCGTAGCGGTGACTCGATTGTCCTTACGGATACAACCAGGGATTCCAGTGCACGACTTGAGATAATCGGAGTTCCTGAAGCAATGGGAAACGGAACCAAGCAAATCGCCATTCCGCTAGCGACTATCGTAGCGACTGGTAGGCCACTGGTCGTCAACGGTTTCGCAGGCGATGACCTCTTCACGTTCGCTGGCGACGAAGACCCAGTTCCCGCGACCGGATTGTTGATTCAGGGGGGCGTCGGCAACGACAAATTTTCATTGGTTGGTTCATTGCGGAACGGCGTGTGGTCTATTTCGGAAATAGGTAACGGTACTGTTACACCTTCGGGACAATTGTCACGGCGATTTACAGGGATCGAAAATGCTGCAGCAGGCCAATTCCACGATCTTTTCCGACTGGGTGCCGGAAATGCGTCGACGTTGGTTAGCGTCGATGGTGGCGGCGTTTCGAACACGATTCAAATGATGGCTGATTCTGATATCGAACTTGGTCGCCACCCTTACATTAACGACCAAAGCAGCATTTCTTTTCAGGGTAATATCAACCAGCGAATTAGCTTGCGGGGTATCAGCGACGCCGTAATATCAGGTGGTGCAGGCGATAACCTGATCACTGCTTCGCAATTTCAAGGCACGGTTCGCTTAAATGGAGGTCCAGGAAACGACCGGCTTTTTGGAACCCGAAACAATGACGTGCTACTTGGTGGCGAAGGTAACGACATTATTTTCGGAGACTACGGTGATGACCTTCTCCGAGGCGGCGATGGCAGCGATTTGTTAGTTGGCGAAGATGGCGCGGATACGATTTTTGGCGATTCTGGTAATGACATTCTTATCGGCGGATTTGGGTCCGATTTGCTAAATGGTGGACTTGGTGAAGATCTATTAATCGGCGGACATTGCATTCCTTTACAACGAACTGCCGACGAAGTTGTTCGCAATTCGTTGATGTTCGGCTGGTATTCTTCGGACTCGTACAGCGATCGCATCACCCTGCTCCGTGACACCGGCGTTGAGGGCTCAACAAGACTGGCTCCACACACGACCATCTTTGACGATCATACAGTTGACACGTTAATAGGTGGTTCCGACCTGGATTGGTTCTTTGCGTCAAATGCAGACAATGGAAACGAATTGAATCTGGCAACAAGCGGCTTGCGAGATCTAGAAAATGGTGAGACGCTGACGGTCATCAATTAACGAGATGATTTCGTGACCCAAATTCTGGTTGAATTTGTCCGAATGCCTGAAGGTCCATCGCGGCGTCAATCTTGCTACGAAATCGGATTCTCTTCACGCCATAATACCCATTCTCTCTTAAAGCATTCAGGACCAATTCGAAATGCAACGGTTGAGTCGCCACTCGACGTAACCGCTAACCCTGAACTTGTAAGACCGTTCTTAGGAATAGCTACTGTTCATCGTTTCGACCTGCAACAAGGAAATAGTGAGTTTGAGCAACTGGAATAGGCGCGCATTTGCGAAATTGACGCAGGGATCTGCGACAATGAGACACCGTAGCACCAAGCCGCACTTGGATCCAAATGGTGCAGTGATTATTGACGCCTGATTCTGTCATCCTTAATTTGAAGAGAAAGAATGATTTTTGTAAAAGACTTTCGCTTGCACGCACATTAAGCAAATTATTGGGAGAATCCAAGATGGGATACGAATGCTTTCTTATGGCACGATTTCTGTCGCGAATCGCGCGCAGACGTTCGCAAAAACAAATGCGAATCATAAGGCAAAGGCTTAAACCTGCGCGCGTGTTTATCGAACAACTTGAAAGCCGCCAACTGCTTGCGGCTCCAGAACTGGGTAGTTTTGGACCGGACGTGACCTATTTCGAAAACGGAAACGAAGTTCGCGTTTCCGCTACGGCCACAATAACAGACGCGGATAGCCCCAGATTCGAAAGAGGGAGGTTGACTGTACGTTTGTCCGCCGATTCGATTGCCGATGAATTTCTGTCCGTGATGACAAGTGGAAACGTATCCACGAATGCCTCGAATGAAGTCTTGTTCCGTGGAATGATAATCGGGGCTTTTGCCGGAGGCACAGGTCCGACTCCCCTCGTCGTTACGTTTAATGAGTTGGCAACTCCGAGCCGCGCGCAATCCGTCATGCGCAGCATCGCTTACCATACTACGTCCGACAATCCCAAATCTGCTAGAACCGTTTGGGCTCGAATTACTGATGGAGACGGCGAGATAAGTGATTGGGTGACCAAGACAATTCAAGTAACAGCAGTGAACGATGCTCCGAAAGTGGAGAATTTCGGCGGGAATGTTATCGTAGCGGAAGACGCCCCAGGGATGCCTATGTTCGCGTCTCATCCACCGCTACGGTATCGGATGTTGACAATGCGAATTTCGATGGAGGGACGCTAGCGGTCGGGATTGACCTGTTTTCCCCCTATCGTAAAAATCATTATTGGAGAATGTCCATCGAAAATGGTCCCGACATCACAACGAATTCGCTCCATCAGGTTTTGTATCGAGGAACGCCCATTGGTACTTTGGTAAGCTTTCAAAATCGTTATCCGATGAGCTTGTTTGTCGTTGACTTTAACAGCCAAGCTACTCCAGAACGAGTGCAAGCGCTCATTCGTAGCGTTGTGATCCATGTTCGCCAAGATTCGTACATGACGATCGTGGAAACCGCCTACCTTCGACTTTACGATCGATTATTCGTATCTTCTCCACCGCATGGTAAAAACGCAACACTTTCTAAGCAGATTCAAGTCACACCAGTGAACGATGCTCCGGTTTTGGGCGGCATAGGTGGCACAGTCAATTATCAGCAAGGAAATGAAGCAATCAACATTGCACCAAATGCGGTCGTTTACGACAGCGACTCGGCAAACCTCAACGGAGGCGTCCTTACTGTTCAGGTGTCAGCGGGAGTAGATGCTCGCAATAGAATTGAGCTGGCAGGTATAAATTACGCCGTTGATGCATCCAATAATGTCCGATTCACACCGCCAGGTTACTCCATCATTATTGGACGTCTTAACGCGAATGGCGGAATCGGTGTAACCAAATTCGAAATTACATTCACAAGCGAGGATTTCTATCAACATATGTCGGAAGATCTTCTACAAGAGGTCACTTTCCGAACATCCGGAGTTGGTAGCACACAAACGAGAGATCTCACTATTACGCTGTCCGATGGCGATGGCGGGTTAAGTACACCGGTGATGAAATCCGTCATTATGATATGAGGACAGCGACACACGCTTTCGAATCGCAAAATCGATCAACCAGCAGTTCACGTTAGCAGGGAAGCCATCGTGCGGTTTTCGCTTTGAAACTGCGCCCAGAATTGGTCCGAGACCGCTTGGGGCAACCGATTCTTTTCTAAATGTGTACTTCTATCTTCTTCTACGGGACTCGCTTGCAAGTTTGTTCCCAGCCGTTTCTCAAACGGAATCGATTCGTCGCTCGACAAAAATGCTTCCGCATTCCGCTCAATCAAGACTCCAATCGCATTTTGAACGGTAATTGGTTTCATTCGGTTGTTCGTAAACTGATTGTCAACGATTACAATCGCCCGAAAATTGATGTCTTCAATCGGAACAGACTGTGGAGGACCAGCAAGAACTTCCCGGTAGAAAGCAACCACAGCATTAGCAGTTGACTCGAGATGGGCAGTGTTGGGTGTTGCGAAGTTGGCTTGTTGAGCCCGTCGTGATTGGCCGTTTTCAACAAAAGTATTTCCCGCGATGAAAACATTCTCGGCGAATAACCCGATCGACAAATCGACATCGTTATGACCCGCGATCGCTTGGTCGCTGAGACCAATGTATTGATTGTCTACTAGTTGACCATTGCTGGCCATGAGGAAATTTCCGTAACGGCGCGAATTGCTCAACGTGGAATTGCTGACAATAAAAGCGCCGGAACTATCTTTGTTGTAGACGTACAAGTCCTGCTTACCTGCGCCAACTGGCAAAGTAATCGCATGATCGAGAACGACCTGTATGGCATCCGTTTGTTGCCCGTTCCCCCAGAGTGAGTCTTGCCGGCGGAATATGATTCTCGAGTCCGAGATCGCTTTGCCGGTCACCGGGTCATAAATCGTGATGTGGTCGCCGGGTAGATACTCATTAAGCAATATCGTTCCCAGTGATCCGTCCTTCCAGCGTTTTTTCAGCCATACCGAAGTTGTTCCGGATAAACTATCGACCTCCGCTTTAAGGATGGAGGTTGGGAATTGATAGAAATTCATAATGTCATCGCTGACACCATCGAACGTTGAATTCTCAATCCAAGCTCCATTGCGTGCCGCTTGCACATGGATGCTATCGGCATTCATACTTTTCCAATTGCCGTCTCGAATCACTACCTTAGAATCCAGCACCGTCAATCCAGAGCTGCGAGGCGCGGTCACAAAACCACTTGGTCCAGAATATGCCGAAACGTTGATTACGTATGCATTCTCAGTTCCATTCAGATTCAGCAAAAACGACGCGTCATTCCTGGCTTGAAAGACAAATCGACTTCCGATGAATTGACTCGAGTGATTGCGGCTTGGATCGGAATAGTCGAGAAACTGCTCGGGCGACATACCATTTAATGCAGTGTAATCAACTTTCAGAATTACTCGCGGTTTTTCACCGGGTACGATTTGGATAGACTCGGTAAACGTTCCATCCACATTGTAATGCCAGTCCGTATCTTTAAGAATTCGTCCTGCGACCTGTGGATCAATAAAATAGCCCCACGTCGCCTGCGCTGCTTTAAACAGCCGCTCGTAGTAACTGGCCTGGCTTGCCGTCATGAAACGTTCAAGCTGGAAAGTCAGCTCATATTTATTGTTCGGTTGGAACGTGATGTCGACGACGTGACCTTGAAGGAAGGGCGGGGCGTCGTAATCAAAGCTTACATTTGCAATAACAAAATTGGACACATCCCGAGCATTGAGAAAACCTTGGAGTATTTGGCTTGGCGTTCCAAGACCTGTGTCAAGGATATGAATGTGGCTAGCGGGATTTCCGACCGAATCGATGGCTCCAACGATCTGCACGTTATTGGCTGTCAAATCAAGCAACTGATCGGATTGAGATGCATCTGACGAGAGGTAATAGTCGCCCGCGTCCAGTTGAATTATGAATGGTCGTGAGGGCGTCGAATTCGATCTTCCCGCAGTTTCAAAGGCCGCAGCAAAGTCATCGGTTTTGTCGTCTTGCCTGTATTGTGAACTTGCGATTCTAACATTTGCGGGAGCCACCAAGTCTATTTGTTCCCGTGCGTGAGTTGGCACTTCGCGTTTGATTGAGTAGTCAATCTTAAAGTACGAATAGTTCACGGTACCTTTGGGGCCGACTGCAACATAAACCTTATCGCCGACTTTTAAGGTGCCGAGGTCTTGATCAAATGTGACAGTCGCGCCCGGATGCACATGCAAGGGCTTTCCAGCGAGATTTCCATTTACAAAGACAAGTAAGTTTACCCCATCACCTTCCAAGCTTGGCGCTGTAATCGCAGCATCTTGCAAAGCATATAATCCGCTATGCTGCACCGTGTAAGCGGCTATGACATATCGCGCGAACTGATTTTTGCCGTCAATCTCGGAAGGGGCTCCTGGAGTGCCACCGTTGCTTCGCATCCTCAGCCAACTGGATGGGTGATTGTTGTTTTCCAGATCACCATCGGCTGTAAATGTGGACGGTTCCTCATGAGAACGAACCAAGGGCTTGTACGATTCCAAAGACGTTATCGAATTGGAGTCAAAGTTTCCGACATTCGTAGTCGACCAATTTGCGGGTTGATTCCAGAGGTATTCCCAATTCGGACCATCAAAGTCTCTGCGATAGTTCGTTTCGATAACTGTCGAACCATAACGAACAACGGACAATTCCAAGTCGACGTCGATCGCGTGTTCCTGACGGTGAGACACCAACTGTACGTAGATCGTTTGTCCTTTTTTCAAGTATCCAAGGTTCGTGTCGAATTGGACCTTGGCTCCGTTAAGCTGTTCCTTCACTGCAACTTGCTGAAAATTGCCTGCTTCATCACCAACGACAATAGCAATCGAGGTCGTTCCCTCGATCGATGTTGAACGAAGGTTCGTTCGATCTAATGTATAATAGCCCCACTCACTTACTTCGAATGCCGACAGCCGAGAGGTGGACATAGGAGTCAAAACAACTCTTTTCTGGACTTCGGCTACGATATCCTTGGTCTGGGCAATAGCGAAGTCAAAGTTCGTTATGTCGTCTTCAAAGGCACTGCCACGCGCGTCCGTTGCGACGAGGATTTCATCGCCCGCTTGCAGGTACCCAATCGTCGTGTTGAAATTCGAAGTCATGCCTGCATGCAATGGCACAACCTCGATGTTCTGGATGCCCACCGCAGTTCGAATCGATACATGAACATCGACTCCGTTACCGAGTGACGAAAGCCTGGAGATATTGCTTCGCTCGATTGCAAAAAAGCCCGATTCAGTAGCTTTCCACGAAATGACTGCATGGCTTGCGTCGGCGGGTTGAATGAGCGACTTTGAAATGTACGGTACCAGTCGTTGTGAAGTTGTGTCTTCACCGCTTGTTTGGACGGGCAAATTCGCGTCCAGCTTGGTAAAGCTGTTCCAATCCTCTAAATTGGTGGCTTGGTAATACTGCCAGACGTTAGGCTGCTGTTCATCGGCGTCAGGCTGGAATTGCGCGATGATGTCGTTGGCAAATAGAAATCGACTCGCTAACCGCTCGAAAGCAATTCGCTTGGACTTGGCCAATCGACGCAGCGATCTATTGTTCATTTTCGATTACATCCCTGTAACTTGAAAAGCGACCGATGTTGAAAATCATTTTCAACACGATCCAATGGCCGCAAACTTGCGATTCTCTCGATACCCGATAGGCGTCTAAAGTCAGAGGGACAAGATGAGAGTCAAAAAGAGTTCTAACGGACTGTTTTACGGTCAAGTAGAGGAAATATTAAAACTGAAGTGCTTGTGCAAGAGCATCCGCATCGAGAAATAAAAGTTTGCTCATCCGACGCTTGCTAGCTATCAGTTTCGATCAGAAGTAATTGGGCTTATATGCGATTGCCAGTTGATTCGTTGATCAACGAAGAAGCGTGATAGCGAAACGTTACAGCACTGCATCGGTGTGTTTTGCAAATGCGACATGCGACGAGAAATGAACGCGACTCTTCTAATGCACAGCGGCAAAAATCTAGCAATGGTTGAGCGTGGGGGCTTGGTACGCTCGGATGATCTAGTTGGCGAGGCCGACGCTCGCGAACCGTTATTGAGCATGTGCATTCTTGTCCGAAGGGCAAAGCATCACGGACGAACCACGCTTGTCGGGTTGCTTGATTGAAGGTTCAAGCCAAGCTCACATTTACCGCGTTTTCGCTGCCGTTTTGCTGGGCGTCACTTCGCCATTTGACAAAGGTAAACTTCCCATAAAGAGACCTTGGATGACGCGCGTCATGTGCGGGATTTCTAGTCGCTCCCATTCGTCGTCAGGCTGATGGTAGTCGGAATGCAACGAGCCGGCCGAGAAGCTATGTGCGATGACGCCTTTGTCGACGAACGAAAAATTGTCGCTTGCTCGATACAACTGAGCACTAAATTTCGGGTGCTCAAAAATCTCGACGCCGAACGGATTGGCCGCTTGTTGCATGAGCACTCCGAGATTCGACTCCGTCCAGCCTGTCATCCAGATTTTGCCGTTAGCACCTGGCTCTGGACGCCCGATCATTTCGATATTCACATTGGCAACGATCTTTTCCAAAGGCCAACTCGGCGTGGCCACAAACTGCTTTGATCCGAGCAATCCCGATTCTTCGCCCCAAAAAGTCATGAAGATCAACGTACGCTTGGGCTTGGGCATCGCTCCAAACGCATCCGCTAGCGTTACTACTGCTGTCACTCCGGTTGCGTCGTCATCGGCACCGTTGAATATCCCGTCGCCAACACCGGGCCGCGAACCGAGATGGTCAAGGTGTGCTGAGTACAAGATCGCTTCCTTAGCAAGCTCCGGATCGGTGCCACGAATCAATCCAATCACGTTCCGCATCGGGAATTCAGTCGTTAAGGTCGCGGGCACATCAAGCTTGATTGCCTCAGCCGACAAACTTGAAACGGGGACAAGCAAAACAGGGATCGAGACGCGACCTCGAGGCGATTCCGTTCGCGGTTTCGCTTTGGCTTCTTGTGCGAGCGTAACCAAGTCGCTGTCGTTCGCAACTCCCAGCAGCAATGCCTTGGCACCAGCCGCCTGCAACGTATTGGCCATTCGTGCCACTTGAGACAAAATTCGCTGCCCCCGCGCGTCGCCCGAGTACGTCCCCGCCACGACTCCATCCAATCCACTACTGGGAAGCTCTTTCGACAGATCGACTTTGCCAACAGTCCCTTCGTACTGAAAACGTTCTGGCCCCGCTGCGAGCAGCCCCAAATGCGCTATTGGCGTTGCCCCAGCATCAGCGAATGTTACTGGGCCGCTTGGGACCTGCGTCATGATGACTTTCGTTTCGTGGTAAAAACCACCATCGGCTGCGCCACCCTCAAGTCCTGCTCCACGAAATCGTGAAGCAACAAAACTTGCCGCAATATTAAACTCCGAGGATCCTGTCGCGCGTCCGGCAAGCTCATCGCTTGCCAAAAACGAAATCGTGCTCGTCACACGTCCTTGGGTAATCTCCGCCAAACCCGGTTGTCCGATCGACGAAACGTCAGGCGTCTGCGTTTTTTCTTGCACACCGAAGGCACTTGTCGACAAGCTCAGTAAACAGCAAACAAATAGTGCGATGGGGCCGAGTCGATTGGAATTCATTGTGTTGTACCCGTAGTTGTAAAATAACGATCGAATCCGGAGTAGGTTGATATCTCTTACTGAGCCAACAAGTATAAAAGCTTGCCCCGTGTAGCGTGAGTACCCACACTTGGAATAGTCGATCCACTCGCAATCCACTACTAATTCGAACCGGTATGGAATCGTACAAGCCATTTCAATGGCAATCAATTCCAACAGCATCGTCAAAATGTGTTGACAACCGCCGAACGGCCTTGGCTCATGTTGTTTGCCAACGTGTGGTGATGAAAGTGCATCGCACATTTGATGACGTAGACGAACAACGCGTTCGGGTCACGATTGACGCGCAGCAGACGAAAGACGCGACGTCGATATTCACGACGCAACGATCGGTCCGGTACAGCCCACATCAGTCGCGCCAATAACCCAAAGGCCAGCACGATGTAACGCGCTTGCTCTTTGGTTCCCAACCAGCGGTGCTCACGCCAATATCGATTGCGTGCTTGGCCAAATCGAAATCCACCGTGGATAAAGAGCGATTCGAGTCGATCAAAATACTTTTCCGGATCGTACAATTCTTGCATGACCTTTAAATATCCGTCGCGCAACGATTCGCGGCTAAGCTGGAGTGGAATCACATTGGTTCCAAACTCCGAAGTGTCATTCTCGTCGAGTCGTCCTTCGTTCTTCAGCCGATCGTACAGCGGCGTTTTGGGAATGGCGTGCAACATGCCGAGCATCGCATGCAGAATTCGCGCGTCGCTCAGGAACTGAATTTGTGCTTTAAAGATTGATTCGTCGTCGTTATCGAATCCTACGATCATCCCGCACCAAACGTCCATGCCCGCGTCTTGGACGCGATGGATTTTTTCGACCAACGTACCCGTGTTGCGAACGTTTTGAATCTTCTTTGTCTCGCGCAACGAAGCTTCATTCGGGCTTTCGATTCCAATGAACACGGTTTGGATATTACAATCGACCATCAGTTCCATTAGCTCTTCATCGTCGGCCAAGTCCAACGAAGCTTCGGTGAAAAACGTTAACGGGTATCCCTTTGCTTTCTGCCAAGCGGCGACTTCTCGAAGCACCGTTTTGATCTGCACTTTGTTTCCGATCAAATTGTCGTCTACGATAAATGCGATCCGCAAATCGTGTTTGACAAGCTGGTCTAACTCCACCAAAATCTGCTGGGATGACTTGATGCGAGGCCGCCGACCGAAGGTAACGATGATGTCACAGAACTCGCATTGAAACGGACAGCCACGCGAAAACTGTACGCTGCCGAACAAGTAATTGTTTGTCTTGATCAAATCGTAGCGCGGTGCGGGGACTTTTTGCATGTCCGTTTTGTTCGCTTGTTCATAGCGTTTTTTCCACTGGCCAGCTTGATAGTCCTCTAAGAATTGCGGCCAAGTATCTTCGGCTTCGCCCACGAAGATGACTTCTGCCAAGTTGCCGAAATAGTCTTCGCTGACACTGACCCACGGGCCTCCAACCACCGCGAAAATCCCACGCCGGCGGAGTTCTTCCAAGATCTCGCGCATTCGGGCGCGCTGGACGCTCATACCGGTCAGCCCAACAATGTCGGCTCGTTCAAGTCGCTCATAGTCGATCGCTTCGACGTTCTCGTCAACCAAAGTTATGCGATGCTCGGACGGCGTTAACGCAGCGAGCAACGGCAAGCACGCAACTGGAAGGTTCGCTTTCTTGCCAAGCAGCGGCAACGCATGTTCCAACCCCCAGTAACTGACTTCAAAACGCGGATTGATCAGCACAATATCGAGCATCTTGGCGTCCTTAGGAGATTTAGACTGCTAAACGGTTACAAGTTGGATTGACGAAGATCGCCACACAACAACTTTGAATCCCCCGCAGTAATCGTCCGTCAGTCTAACAGCTTTGGTAGAGCATCACACAAAGGCTAGACAGATATCAAGCCAGCGAGGGATTTCTAGTAGGCAAACCGGATAAATTGATCGTGACTCATCAGCGGCAGGATTTATGGTATTTGACGAGGTCAGTAAAGGGCCAGCGGAAGATTGCACGGCGAAGCCGCCTAGCAAAACGCGTTGCCCTGGATTGGTACGTCCTTCGCTGTTAATACCTTCGCTAAAAAGATTATTGATCGGTAGCGGTTTAACGAATGATCACTTTGGCTCGGTGAAGTTCAGCGTGGTTGGTTATCGTTCGCGCTGTAGGTGTGGAATGTGATCAAGAATCGCACGCTCGCAATTCTCTTGCGATTACCGCGTCTGGCTTAGCTGTCTCAAGTATACCGTATTTAGTGCAAATTCTCAATGAATCAGCCACTTGCCAAACATTCGCTCATGGGTGGAGCGGGTATTCTGTAACTTTAATTCGTTTTGTATGGCATGTGAGTTGCGACGTAGGGATGCTCAGGGATTGAGGGAAGCTGTCTAAAGACTGGTGTCATATTCAGCCCCTGTCACACGAATTTCTATTCTGGTTCACAAGGAGAAAAGCATGAGAAAAATTTTGATCGCAGCAATGGCCGCTGCAACTGTTGCGGCTTCAACAACGTCGTTTGTTTCCGCTCAGACGCCAATCGAAAGACGAGTTCAACAAAATCTACGCCAAGCCGAACGACAAGCTCAGCGTGCTGTCAATCGGTCAAACTACTACAACGACAACAGTTGGAAGCAAGTTAGTCCATGGGTTACCAAATACAATTTGCAAACCAATCGCCGCATTGCCAATGCCGTTAACAACGTAGCTCAAGCGACGAATAATGCTGCTCGAGCCGCAAACAACGCAGCTCGCGCAAACGCACGATTTGGTTTCACCAATCCAAACGCCAATGCCCAAGCCAATTGGTTCTACGATTATTACCAAATGCCACCAACGTATTTTTCGACTCGTGAAGGCAGCACCGACCAATACTCGTCTGCAGCCCGCTACCGAGACACGAACAATGATGGCATTTACGACGGTTTGTATTCGTACCGCGACAGCGATAACGATGGCGTTTATGACGAGTACGATCGAATCGACTTTGCCGATGCAGATACTGCAGACTCGAAGGACACTGAAAAAGCTGAATCCAAGTATTCCGATGCTGACTCGATTTACGACGCGCATCGTCACACACTCCAAGGCAAATTATAAGCTTCGAAGGAAGCATAGGTTAACGGCGAAATGCACACAGACGTCCGTATCAAAGGCGAAAAGGACTCTTTGATCGTTGACCTTGGTTCTTCTGCAGAATTGAAGAATTTCAAGGTTCAAGAAGGGACCGAAATTTCCGCTTCCGGACCAATGATGCAAGTCGGCGAAAAGCAAGTTTTGGTAGCTGATAAAGTCACTATCGAAAACAAAGAAGTTGTGATCGCTCGCAGCTCGCCGCGAATGGTCGGAACAATTCTTGAAACGACCAGCGCCAGTGCTCAAGACAGCGAGCATGTGATGGCAGTTGTTAAGACCGAACAAGGCAATCAATTGATTGACTTGGGCGCTGCTGATCAACTGAAAGTAAAGCTTGAACCCCAAACAGAAATCATTTTCTGGGGATCACCGGTTCAGATGCGCGATCAAAACGTCGTGCTTGCCGAAAAGGTTGAATTCGAGGGTAAGACTTACTCGATCAAGCGTTGGTAGCAATCAGTTTAGTTGAGTGAAATCGTCGCTCAATCTAAATTCAGCTATCTGAAGTATCACTTGAGCCCCTTGCCTAAAAACAAGGGGCTATTTTCGTAGTTTAAGAGACATTCGGTTGATACCACGGTCCTCGGTAATATCCAGCCAGCAATTCGATTAAACGATATTGACGGTCGTCGTCAACGTGCCACTTGTTCCGCCATCCCCATCCGTTAACTTAACAGCCAAAACGCGTGCCGCCGGATTCACATTTGCTAAGGTACGAAAGCGAAGATCTCGCAGCAGTTGTTGCGCGATTGCCGGCGTCGCATCGACCGTAAAAGTCACAACAAAATTCGTTAAGCCAATACCACCGGATCCATTGATGGTTCCAATAGTCGTCGCACCTAAAAGAATACTGGCTCCGCTGCGCATAAACGTTGCCCCACCGAGAATGATTCGATTGCTCGCGTCGGCACCACTTGTAATTGCAATCGTCAACTGCCCACCTAGGAAATTGGGACTGTCGGAGTCTGTCCCTGTTGCAGCGCTGGCAAAGGCGACCGATGCGACGCTGTTGTTGG
>JANMNK010000874.1:0-4096 GCA_031373875.1 Pirellulaceae bacterium
CACTCCCGCTGCACGCGATTGGCGCGCGCCTCGTCCTTCATCTTCATGGTCGGCGGCACCAGCAGGTAGGCGTCGCTCGAACCCTCGCATTGGTAGTCGGTGTAGACGGTGTTGGTGGCTGTTGCAGAGGTGCCGAAACGAACTTGACTGAGTCGTTATCGAGGGGCATTTTTGATGGTTGGAGAGTTGGTAATGATGCCCGAGGGTCAACTACCGGTACAGGCACAGGTGCTGCTGGCGCCTGTACAGGAGCGGCTGGCATCGCGCCATTGAATTGCTCATTTCCCATTTGCACGCGAACGAGTGGACCGGGTTTCCCGCCATTCATGACGGCAAATACGATACGAGAGCCGTCTCCGTTTACGCTGATTTGGTTCTTGGGCAATCCGTAGGGGATTTCCGGAATTGGCGGCAAGTAGCGATCTTTGCCGTTCCGCAAATTCCAAACGGCGAATGGCCCGGTAGTTGTAAGCCCCATTACTGATTTTTCTTTGGGCGGGAAGAGCACTGCGAATGCGCCTGAACTTGAATTTGGAATCATGCGTGGATCGACGCGTCCACCGGGGGAAAATCGCCTTCGAAAATCTGGAGCCCGATCAGCACGCATCGTAACGAAGCCCCAATCCGAGTCTCGTCGATCAAGCGGGACAAAGTCGACAAGTTGTCGAACTGCGTTGGCATCGCCCATTCGAGATTTTGAATCTGCATTGGCAAATTGCGCGTCGATCTGTCCCTCGATCGCGGTTGCTGCAGCCTCGGCCTCTTTTTCAGCCCTGTCGCGATAGATAGCTTTTTCAACCAAGACTCTTTGTAAGTCGCGCACAAGCACGGTATTCCGGACAGTCAATAAAACACCGATTACACCCAAGGATGCGATGATGACCGCGATTGCTGCAGCGAGCTGGGGCTCCTTTTTGGTCCATCGAATAGCCCTTTCCACCCATCCGAGCCTGCGGGCCAAGATTGGCTCGCCATCCATCCAGCGCCTCAGATCATCTGCAAGTTCTTGGCAGTCGGCAAATCGATCTTCAGGACGCTTTGCCAAAGCCTTCAAACAAATCGTTTCTAAGTCTCTTGGCGTGTCTTTTCGGTGCTTGCTTGGTGGTTCAGGCGGAGTATGGATTTGATTGTGCATGACAATCGAAGGAGGGCCTTCGAATGGAGTCTTGCCGGTCAGAAGTTCGAAGAGAACAACGCCAAGACTATATTGATCCGAAGCAGGCTGAGCGTCTCCTTGCTGGCCACTGGCTTGTTCAGGTGCCATGTAGCTCGGCGTTCCCATGATTGTTCCGTCGGTCGTGATCCGGCTATTATCGTCTTGCCTGGACGCTAATCCAAAGTCTGCAATCAACGGTTGATATTTGTCGTCGACGAGAATGTTTGCGGGTTTGATATCGCGATGGACCACGCCCTGTGAATGCGCGTATGCAAGTCCCTGTGCAATGTTTCGGACAAGTTCGGCTGCTTTGCGAAATTCTATTCCGCCGTCGGCGACGATATTTTCCAGCGGTCGACCTGTGATGAAAGCCGCAGCTATGAAGTACGAATCCTCGACTTTGCCGGAATCGAAAACCGGAACGATGTTGGGGTGCCGCAATCCTGCGGCAGCACGGGCTTCGCGAAAGAATCGCTCCACTCGTTTCGGGTTCTGAACAACTGTCGCATGCGGGATTTTTACAGCCACATCGCGATCGAGTTGTGGGTCGTAGCAGCGGTAGACGGACCCAAACGCTCCTGCTCCGAGTCGCTCGCGTACCAAGTAGCGACCAAGTCGTTCGCCGCTTGCCGAGCGTCTAGCATCTGCAGGTTCCAATCCATCAGTATTATCATTATTGGGAGCTGATTCCAGCGTTTCAAAAGGGAGTTGCGTTTCACGGATGGACATCGCATCGTTATTGAGATTGTTTGCTGGAGCGTCTGATACGCTTTGTTCGTCTATTGCTCTGGTTTCGTCGCTTTTTTGTGGTGTGACTGATTCGTCAGCAGCCGATGATTTGGCGAGTTCTTTTCTGTGTTTATTTCGATTGTTTTTTGCTTGCGTGGCCTCTAAGGATGGTTTGTCTTTTTCCTTATCCTCATCGCTATGATCACTCGATCGCTTTTCAGTCCAAGGTTGCAATGAAGCGGCATCGATTAAGAATTTGTGGGAGCACGCCGTGCAGCGAACATGGTGGCCCACTGCATTATCTGGAATGCGCAGTCGTTTTCGACATTCGCCATTCGGGCAAATAACCAAGTACGACATAATTGTTAGCTCCTAGCGAGTGAGTAACTGTGGTGCGTTTCATTCGGATGGACGACGTTAGTATATCCCAGCACACTCCACATTTCACTATTCGCAAGCCAATCGAGAATTTTATAAATTTAGTATTGCAAGTTAAGTGATTTGGAGCGGCCAAAATACGATGTTGTGCAACGAAGCGAATAGTCTTGCCGAAGGTTGCTCACGGATTGTTTGGCTTCTTAGGCGATCGGCAGGAAATATTTAACCTGTAGGACGGGTCTCCAGGCCCAGGGCTTTAAGGGTGTCTATTTTACGTAATACCGAGCAACTTTGCAGTTGAGACGTGGCTTGATGCCACGTTTCGAGACCGGAACGGTTTTTTCTTCTTGGGTCCCCGTGTGGACTTCTTGAAGTCGCTTAAAGAAATCTTACTAGCTATTCGCTTCAGTAGCGCCGCTACTCCCTTGATCGTTGTTGGAATAAAGTCATTCCATTGGTCAGGAGTAATCGATACGAGCATGCCTGGAGTGTAGTCGGAAACATTCTTGGAGACATGGAGGTGACTCACTTGAAGTACCTCTTCTTCTGGATGGACCGCAAACAAAGCAGCGAAGATTGTCTGCCGAAGATTGTACGCCAGAACAGACATGCAAAATAAAAACGTCGCTGCGTTGGGGTGACCAACGGAAGGAAGTTCACAAGTCAAAGTCATCTGGAGCACGTTGAACGCAGTCTCTTCTTCCCATCGATGGCGATAGGCATCGGCTACTGTCAGCGCGGAAATCTCGGTCGGTAGGTTTGTCAGTATGTGTATTTCGGTGGCTCCGTCACGCGTAGATTTTTTGAGTACCACTGTAATGCGCCGAACAACCATTGCGTTTTCATCAGCCGTGAGTCTCATCTGCTGTTCGTATACTGTGCCCGTTTCGGTCTTACCCACAAGTTTGCGTTTTCCTAGCAAAACACCAGGCAATCGTCCATGTTGACGAATAACGAAACAGGCTTTGGCTTGGGCGATGGCTTCCATGAACGAGACGATACAGTAGTGACGGTCTGCAATCAAAACATCCTTGGGCTTAAGATCGGACACGATTCGGTCGCAACAAGCGGACTCCTGTGCGTGGCCGTCCAACAGAACGTATGCCTTATCAAAGAGCTGACGTTGGACGTCAAAACGAGCAACCACTTTTCCTGGTAGTGGCGCGCCTTTGACATCGCGAAGCACTCCAAGCTTTTTCTCTGACTTGGCCAGCACGTTGCCATCAACAGTTAGGCAGCGATAGCCAGGAATTACTTCCCACGGTTGCATTCCCAATGCATCTTGTAGCTCACTTGCTCGCATCGCCGAATGTGCGACCATAGCTTCACTGACAGCTGGCTCCACGCCTCTGGTCTTTGCATAAAACGACTGCACACTAACTTTCAGAGCGGCGGAATGCTTCTTGTAGGCTTGATTGAAATTCTCGCAAAACCTCAACGCAACATCCGCCACAGCCACTGCAACTGATTGGAAGCTAGCAATATACTCGTAATGGTTTTGCCGATTGTCTTCAAAGAGGCTATTCAGATGCTGCCCCATGAAGTCTTGAGCGAGTACTCTAGTCATGACAGCAAATGGCGCCGTAATACAAAATCGATCCAAAACGTTTGACATCGCGAACCTCCTTGTTGCGTTGAACAAGAAGATTAAACGAAAACGCTGTTCTAGAACACCCTTAAAGCCCTGCCCCTAAGGCCCCTTCGGTCAGGGCTAAAACACGAAGGTACTGCTCGTACCCATCGCGATAGCGGCCCACCGCACGAAGGGCGCCCGCGGCCTCAAGCCACGCACGTGCTGCTGGGCGAAGAGCACCGGCAGCCTCTCGGTGCCGG
>JANMNK010001029.1:0-15312 GCA_031373875.1 Pirellulaceae bacterium
CTCAGTATCCCTTGGGTGCTTGGGAGTACCACTCCAGCATGAAGCTGATCGAGAACACGGACAAGAAACCGCTTCGTATCTTTACGCACGTCTCCGAGAACGATTTGCGAGCGAAAGACCCGGAAGAAACGTATCACAACTGGGTTATGGCCAACGAACGCACTGCGGCGGCTCTCAAGGCAAAAGGTTACGACTACCGTTACGTATTCAGCAAGAAAACCAATCACTGCGATGGCAATGTTTTCAAACAAACGCTGGCCGATACGCTCGTTTGGATGTGGCGAGGTTATCACGCAGAATAATTCGTCTTCGGTAATCGAAATTTCGGCTTAGGGGAAAGTATTGCGTTTGTATACGGTCAGCTCGAATCCTTGCGATCGTTCAATGAACTCTTGAGGTAAACCAAACAATGCAAATCAACACTCATTTCTTACGGCTATTCTTTTGTTGTGTTGCAAGCTCGCTATTATGCGCAGAACTGCGGGCACAGGGACACGACAATCTGTATCTCGGAGAACGATTGTTTCTTAACCCGGTCGCCTCTAGTTCAGAAGAAGCTGTGCGACTGCAATTGGTCGATGAGGAGATGTTCCCGGCCCGTCTAGATATGCTCTTGTTTACTCTGGACCAGCCTGTTGCAATGCGTACTGGAATGGAAATAAATGCATCAAGACCGATTGGACGCAAGCTCGAATTTTTCCTCGCGTTTTCGACGGACTCGGATGAAGTCAAAGACTTGACCTTTGAAGCCTGTAACCGAGTTCCGTTTTCAGGTTGGACAGAAAATGCAACCGCAGTATCGGAACTTGCTGCATCGGTCTGGGAAGAGATGACGGGAATCAGCGAAGAAAAAAACAGAAAAGCATCGAAGAGCGGTGACTCGAAATTTTATACTTTTCAAGTCAATTCCGATTACTTCCCAACCAATGGATCGCCAGCTCGGATTGAGATCGTATTGCATACGAAGGATTTCGACACTTACTTTGATCGAGTTCTTTCAGAATTGGAAACCACGAACTCCGCGTTTTTGCCTACAAGAACACGCATTGGGGAACATACGAAGAAACTCAAACAAAAATATGCCGAGCAAAGTTTAGAAGTTCGTCAATTTGTCGATTGGCACTGCGAAATGAGGGCAGACTCTAACAATCGTTTGGCCAAGCTAATAGATTTCGACCATCGGTGGCCTGCGATTGTTCGGATTCAATTCTCAGCCGACCCAAGCGATTGGACCGTCATTCGGGGTGAACGGCGATTGACTGACGACACTTCCCAGTTGTCGCGCTGGGTTGAACATAAATTTCGTATGATGACGGCAAAAGCCGATTTGCCAGTGTTAAAAAATAGGATTCAGTTGCCCAAGTTGGCAAATGAAATAAAACTCTTCCAACATGATCCTATTCAGTTGTCGTGGTTGCGAAAAGTCGAGGATGGCGTGGAGCTAATCGAACTGAAGTTTCGGCTCAAGGCAGAGTGACAACCGGATGCAATTTCCACTTGCCTGATCGCTTCCGTTTTACGCGCAAGCGACGGCTAAATCGGAGCAGGATACTTTTTTCCCGGGTTACTTTTTGCTGACGCCCATTTCTTTCAGCAAATGGTCGGCTTGGTAGACGATCCCGGTAATCCAAAGAACATATCGAATATCAACGCCGATCGACCGACTGTAGCTTTCGTTCCATGCAAAATCGTTGATTGTGGCTTCGAAGGTGCGATCGAAATTGACGCCGACCAATTCACCTTTGGCGTTGAGTACGGGACTGCCAGAGTTGCCGCCGGTGGTGTCGGTGTTGTAAAGAATGGCAACGGGGACTTGGCCAAGTCTAGGATGGACGAATGCTCCAAAATCTTTGGCGTTGTATCGATCCATCACTTCGCGAGGCGTTACGAAAGGCTCGACACCCGTCGTCTTTTCGATCACGCCGCGCAACGTGGAGATGGGTGTCTTGGTGATGGCGTCGGCGGGCGAATATCGTCGAATGCGGCCGTAGGTAATGCGAAGTGTCGCATTCGCGTCCGGCACGAATTCAGTTGCCATGAATTGCTGTTTGACTTCGATCAGGGCGCTATACAACTGCCCGAGTCGTCCGTCGCGTTCTTTTTCCTTATCTCGTAGTTGTTTGTAGGTCGGATAAAGTTCAACGATCAGCTTCATCAGGGGATCATCGCACTTGTCGAGTTGTGCGGGTGACTCTTTCAAGCATGCTTCGACATACGAAACTTCGCCCAAACGGGACTTGCTCATCAGCGATTGTGCGACGTCTGCGATTTTCTGCTTGTCCGCAATGTACTTTTGAAGAGGCTCAATTTTGTGTGCAGCGGGAATTGCAGCCAGTCTTTCGAGCAATCCAGTTAGCATGACTTGATCGGTCCCGGCATGCCAATCGCCAACGTCCAGTTTCAGTTGTTCGATTGTCAAATTGTAATTGCGATCCATATATGGCGATTCGCGTTCCACATCTTCTTTTGCGCGTTCGTTTGCTGCGTCGTAAACCAGGAATGCAAACGACAGGGCGCGGCAAGCCGTTCGCAACTCGCGAAGATGTATTTCGAGTGGCCCCTGCTCTGTCATTTCGTTGTAGACAACAGCAATATCGGCCAGCAACGTACCGTATTTGGATTTGCGGGCTGGGTCGGCATCGATGAACGCTTGCATCTTGGACTCCAACTCGGCGCGCGTGTCGACCATGTTCGTACGACGCAAACCAAGCAGTTGGCCCCGCGAGCGTTTCTCCACGTTGGCAAGCGACTTGGAACGTGAGGCATGCTTGATGGCAACGCTACGATCCTCCAAACCTGCTTTGTCCATTTCGCCGATTTGCCAAGCGTACAACTCGACAGTGAGTGGCAATCGCACGTCTTGCTCGTATCGATAGAAACTAGCCGTTTTGTGACGCACGGTTCGACCTGGGTATCCAAGAATGAAAACGAAATCTTCTTCATCGACGCCTTGAGGAGCAACGCGGATAACGCGTTTGGGTCGATAAGGAATGTTGTTCGCCGAGTACGTCGCCGACGATCCATCAGGAGCTGTATAAGCGCGCATGAACGAGAAGTCACCGGTGTGACGCGGCCACTCCCAATTGTCGACTTCACCGCCAAAATTGCCCACAGACGAGGGCGGCGCGAAGACCAGTCGGACGTCTTTGAGGAACGTGTAAAGGAACAGAACATACGTTTTACCGGTAAACATTTCGGCAACTTCGGCGCGCAGACCGGGGCGTTCTTTCTCGGCAGATTGCTCGAGTTCTTTGCGACGTTTGTCGATCGCTTTGGTGCGTTCAAGCGAAGACATTTCAGGGCGTACATCTGAGAGAACTTGCTCGGAGATGTCTTGATAGCCTTCGGTGATACGCACGGTGTAATTGGGAGCGGGAATCTCTTCTGCAAGTGACTTTGCATTAAAGCCATTGTTGAGCAAGTCGCGACCAGCCGTACTCGCTTTTTGGATTGCTTCGAAGGCACAATGATGATTGGTAATGATGAGTCCGGTCTCAGATACAAAGGAGCCCGTGCAGCCATTCACTCGGCAGATTCCATCCACCAAGCTTACTTTGTCGGAGTTAAATATTTCCGCAGGCGTGAGCTGCATACCCTTTTCGTTAAGTTTCAGTCGGGCAAGTTCGCTGATTGGAAACATGCCTTCGTCGGCTTGGACCATCGGTGCGACAAGGGCAACAATAATCGAAAGTTGAAAAATGGCACGACGAAACATGATGCATTCCTCGAATGGGACCAAAGAGTTATTTGCCGAGTCACAGGCTATTTTAACAGACGCGTGGAATCGAGTTTGCCTCGCAGCAAAACTCTGCCAGCGCCAATGAAATCTCCGTGGAGACTGTTTGGCTGGTTTGCTTTCGATAGCTAGTTGGACGGAAGCTATGCGAGCAACTGCGTGATGGCTTTGCCGTCGTGCGCGACTTTAAATGGGCGACCGGTCGGCGAAGTAGCAATCTGGTCGAGCGGTAAGCCCAACGCGGTTGCGATCGTCGCATTCAAATCGGCGGGAGCCACACCATCGGAATCAACCGAATGACCTGCTGAATCCGATTTGCCGTAGAACTGGCCGCCTTTGATGCCGCCGCCAGCGAGCATCGCAGAAAAGACAGCGGGATGGTGATCGCGACCGGCGTTGTAATTAATCTGCGGCGAACGGCCGAATTCCGTTGTCAGGACGATCAAGGTTTCGTCGAGTAGACCACGTTCAGCCAAGTCCTTCATCAGATTCCCAACGGCTTTGTCCATGATGCCAGCTCGCGAAGGCAACGTGCCACCGTCAAAGATAGTGCTATGCATGTCCCAGCCACCGCAAGTGACTTCGACGCATCGGACATTGTTTTCGACTAGTCGACGTGCCAACAAGCAGCCTTGGCCAAAGGCGTCGCGGCCGTAACGATCGCGATCCTCGTTCTTTTCCAGATTCAAGTCAAACGCCTTCAGTTCTTCACTTCCCAGCAAATTTACAGCTTCGGAGTACAAGTCGCTGTAGGCTTTGACCCGACGATCGTGAAACTTATCACGAAACTTCTTGTCAAACGCATTGATCAAGTTGATACGTCTTTCAAACGACGCGTCGGTCAGATATTCGGGTGCTTTTGTGTTTTCTAATCCGCGATTCGGATCGCCGATGGGAAGTGGGCTGAACGTGGGGTCAAAAAATCCTGCACTTGGGTGTCGAGCCGGTGCGCTGATCAACACGGTATCGGGCAAAGAGGTGCTTTGCCGTCCGCGAAAATGTTGAATCCAAGGGCCAAGCGATGGATGGCGTTCGGTGGCGATCTCTTCGTAGCTTGTACGCATCAAGTACTCGCCCGCTTCGTGATCTCCCGTTTGCGTGTTCATGGAACGGATGACTGCCATCTTGTCGAATTGGCCGGCGAGCATCGGCAGGAATTGGCTGATCTGTGCACCGGGGACATTGGTTGCCAGTGGTTGGGTCGCGCCTTGATTTTCATGCCCCGGTTTGAGGTCAAACGTATCGAGGTGCGTCATGCCGCCAGCCATATACAAATAGATCAGACGTTTGGCTCGGCCTGAAGAGCTTGATTGAGCAGCAACGACGGCGCGGTCGAGTGCTGGAAAAAGGCTAACGCCCAATGTGGTTTGTGCGGCGAGCGTGATAAAACGTCGTCGATCAAAATTGTCGAGCTTGGCAAGGTACTCTTTCATGGTTTACTCTTCGGGTTGAGCGATGTTTTGCGGTTGAAGCAGTGAGTCGGGGGCTGTAACGGACTGAAGTCCGTTCTACGGGTTTGGGTGTTGGGTTTGCTGGGGTTTGTAACGGACTGAAGTCCGTTCTACGTGGTTATTGGATAAACAGGAATTCTCGCGTGTTGACTAGGGACCAGACGACGTTGCCGTATCCGGCGGGGCCGTTTTGTTTGACTTCTTGAACGGCAAGTTGCATTTCTTCTTCATCGGGTTCTCGAGTCAGGATGGTCATGAAAACGGTTTTGACGCCGTCGGTGATGGATGAGCGATTCATGATGTTGTTGTAAATCGTCGAGTCCTTTTCCAAGAGCATGTGCGAAATGGGACCGTTGAACATGAAGAGAATTTGTGGCACGGAACCTGTTGTCGAAGAAGCCGAAATTAGCTCCCTATCCGACTGCCCAAACATCCGCAAGAAGTGATTTGCGGGAGAAGGGGCAGGCAACTCGGAAGCCCGGGCGAGAAGGACACCTTTGTAATGGAACTTTGCTTGAAGTTGGTATTTTGCGCCGTCCGCTTGCGACATCTTGTTATCGACTGCCAGTAGGTCGGGAGCAGAAACGGCGTTAAGGTCAACGCTCAAAGGGTCGTTCCAAAGCTTCGCAGGAGGTTCACGATATTCCGACCCGTTCCCTGATAGTGTCAAGAACGAATCCCATACTTGTTCGGCTGTCATCCGGCGCAAAACGGGACCTGGGAAATGATATGGCTCGCCCATCGGAACATCATCAAAGCATGTTTGACGTTGATAGGTTTCCGTGTTGAGGAGAATTCGCAGATACTCCTTCATGTCAAAATTCAATCGCTTCATTTCGGTTTCCAGGAACTTCATTAGTTCTGGATTTTCCGCGACAGTGCTATCCATCAGATCGTCGACGGGCTCGATTTGGCCAATACCAAAGACCTGTTTCCAAAGACGGTTCGCAATGGTCAGAGCGAAACGCGGATTATCTTTTTGAACGAGCCAACGCGCAAAGGCTTTTCTGGGTGACTCGCCAGGCTTGATCTCAGCAGGTTTGCCAAAAAGTGTCTTTGGCGCGATGGGATCTCCCGGCTTGGCATCATCATAAGCGTAGTCCTTCGGCAGATGAATTGTATGATCGATCTTGTCATTCACCAGCATCGAGTTAATGCGAATCATCCGGTCGAAGCGATAAGAGTTTTGGCGACGCTCTTCTTCCTCTTGAACGATGCCCGCGTACTCCTCATGGAGCCGATCATTAGGGTTTTTTTGCCAATACCGCGTGTCATCGAGACCCGCGTTCGAATGAGTGCCAAACGTGAAGGCCGCGATCTCATAAAACTCTTTCTGCGTCCATTTATCGAACGGATGATTATGGCATTGAGCGCATCCGATCCGTGTTCCTAAAAAGATGCGAACGGTATTGTTCATCGCGTCAAGCGGCATGCCGGGATCGCGTTGGAAATAGCCCGTTGCCGGATTTTCCCACATGCGACCTTCCGACGTGATCATCTCGTATACAAAGCGATTCCAAGTCTTATTTTCGGCCAACGATTGCTTTATCCATTGGCGATAGCCTTCGCCACGCACATCGTTACTTAGGTTGTCTTTGTACCGAAGGACATCCGCCCAGTAATTGAAAAAGTGGCTCGCATAGGCATCGCTGTTCAAAAGATCATCGATCAGTTTCGTTCGCTTATCAGGATCCGGCGAACTCAGATATTTGCGCGTTTGCACGTAACTGGGAATGGTTCCGGCGACGTCGAGATAAACGCGTCGCAAGAATTGTGCTTCAGAAGTTTTTGGATTGGGTGTGATTTTGTATTTGGCGTAATTGGCCGCAACTAAGCTGTCGATTTCCTTGGCCGCGTTCAATATGTAGGCTTTTTTCTTTGGGTCGACGGGCTTGGATTTCACCGCAAAGTATTCGGGTTGTGGCTCGGGTTTCTTTTCCGCTTTGTCAGGAGCGGGTTTCGGTTGCAGTTCTTTTAACTTGATTCGGTCGAGCTTGGCTTCTTCCATTTTGTTAAGCTTGCCATAGGCTTGAATTCGACCGGTGTAAGCATTGATCATTTTGGGATCGAGTTCGAGCGCCTTCGTAAAATCTTCAGCGGCTTTTTCAAAGTCTTTCTTGCCAATATGCGCAAAGCCTCGTCCGCAGTAGTTTGTTGCATCCGGTTTCAAATTCACTGCATGGTCGAAACTCTTTAGTGCTGTGTCGGGATCGTCTTTGGAAATAAAAGCTTGGCCCCGAAGGTAATGCGCTCTGGCTAATTTGGGATTGGAACGAACAGCCGCATCGAGATCGTTCAGTGCGCTGGCCATATCTTTACGCACCGCAAACAGAAGCGCGCGGTCGCACAGCGCATCGCCGAAATCAGGTTTGAGCGTGAGGGCTTGTTGCAGATCGCGAAGTGCGGCTTCATAGTCTTTTTTGCCAAGGAATGCCGCGCCACGCCGCTGGTATGCCTGCGGCAGATTCTGTTGCAGTTCGAGAGCTTTCTTTTGATCGGCGATGCACTGATCGAAATTTCCTTTACCGCCGTAAGCATATCCGCGTTCGCTGTACGCTTCGCCAGAGTTAGGACTGATTTGAATCGCTCGATCTAGGCTCCGAATCGCTTTGTCCCATTCGGAGCGAGCGAGATAAGCACGCGCACGCTGGAAATGCGCGTCATAAAAATCCCCTTTTTCCAATGTTGCCAAATACGCACTGTCGACGGCCGGCAGATATTGGCCCTTTTGATAGAGAGCAAACGAACGCTGAGAGTAGGCATCGGCGCGAATCGCTTGGATGATGAGGTCCCTAGGAGGTTGTGTTGCTACCCAGTCAAAGTCTTTGATGGCGTTGTCGTAGTCACCCTTGCCGTTGTAGGCTCGACCTCGTGCCACATATGCACTTGGGCTGACCGGAACCAGTCCTATAGCTTGATTGCAAATCGTGATCGCCTGATCCCAGTTTGCATTTTGCAAAAACTGGTTAGCTTGAACGACCAATGCATCGACTTGTGCGATTTTCGGGTCCGGCGGAGGCGGCGTGGGAGCAGCTTGCCATGCGTTGCACTTGGTCGACCCAACGAAGACACAAACCAAGCTGAATGCGAGAACCCGTGATGTGATTCCAAAAGCTGAATCAGTTGATCGAACACAATTCCGCAGCATGTGCTAATCCTCGAAATTTCTGTGGATGATTCGAATCGACGGAGTCAATTCGTCCAGTATCATCATAATCCCGCTGGCATAGGAATCGCCAGGATAATGACTTGGGAAGTTCCTATTATGGGGATTTGTGGGCGAGATTATAGCCTTTGTTGCCGTTGGGACGCTGAAGAAATTCCGCTCCCACAAAGATTTCACCGAAATGGCCTGGCGAGTTTTCTTCCCAAGTTCGGCTGCAGCAGGAATAAGATTCGAAAAATAGCAGCGAATCGATAAAGAGGAGAACTAACGTTGGCTGCAGGGACACATGCCCCTTGTATTTGGGGGGCCGCCAGCATTGGACATGATTAGCGAAGGATTCCAGCAATGACTTGGCCTTTAACGTCCGTCAGTCGATAATCGCGACCTCCACTCCGAAAGGTTAGTTTGGTGTGGTCGATCCCGCATTGATTCAGGATAGTCGCGTGAAGGTCATGAAAATCGCAAACTTGTTCGACAGCATTCACGCCAAATTCATCGGTACTGCCGTATACCGTGCCACCGCGAACGCCTCCGCCAGCCATAAACAACGAAAAGCCTTCGGGATGATGATCGCGACCATCAGGACCCGGAGCGTGCGGCGTGCGCCCGAATTCTCCTGACCAAACGATCAGTGTCGAATCCAACAGCCCACGCTGTTTCAAATCTTTTATTAACGCAGCCACTGCCCGATCCGTTTGTCTCGCATTTTTTTCGTGACCTGCTTTGAGACCGCCGTGTTGATCCCACGTGCCATTGGACAACCCATAAGGGCAATTGACTTGAATGAAGCGAACGCCCGATTCTACCAGCCTTCGGGCCCGCAAACACTGTCGTGCGTACAGTCGTGTATTTTGGTCTGGATCGTCTAAACCATAAAGCGATCGAGTGGCTTGTGTCTCCTGCGATTCATTTAAAACATCGGGCACCAAAGTTTGCATTTTGGCGGCAAGCTCATAGTTGCGAATTGCGCTATCAACATTCTCGTTGCCGCCGAGTTGTGCCGAAAAGTCAGCATCTTGTTGACGAAGCAAATCAAGCTTTGTTTGTTGTATCGAAGTCGAGCCCGCTGCGATCAAATTATCGAGCGGAGCACCATCTGCCTTGAGAATCGTTGCTTCGTAAGTTGTCGGCAGAAAGCCGCTGCCGAAAGCTTCAAGGCCACCGACGGGCACATGGCCAAAACTTAAGACAACATAGCCGGGCAGGTTTTCGTTTTCACTACCCAAACCATAGCTTACCCAAGAACCAAAACTTGGCCTGCCCGCAAGGTTGCTTCCGGTGTGCAATAGAATTACGCCCGTCGAGTGGATCGGCAGTTGGGCACGCATTGATCGAACGACCGCGATATCGTCCGCACAAGTCGCGATGTGGGGAAACAGCTCGCTGATCGGCATACCACATTCTCCATGTCGCGCGAATCGCCACGGACTCTTGACCCATTTACGCGTGGCATCGCCGCTCCAGGCTTGGCCTTCGTGTTTTGCCAAGGACGGTTTTGGATCAAAAGTGTCCACGTGGGAAACGCCCCCGTCCATGAACAAGAAAATCACGCTCTTGGCCTTGGGGGGAAAATGCGGAAGGGGAAGCGATGATCCGAAGGACCGTTGTTGAGCTAAGGCCGAAAACGCGAGCATGCCGAAACCCGTCGCAGAAGCTTGCAGCAATTTGCGTCGTGACAGAGGCGCGGGAGCACGACCAAGGCAGCGATTTCCCAGATGATGATTGCCGGTAAGATGATCGGCCGGTCCAAATTCAAAGGTCATGGTATGAAGATGAACTCCTTGAAATTGAATACGGTATGAGCGGCGTCTTTCCATAACAATTGGCTTGTCAAAATCTCGTTCTGGTTTACGCCGTCCTGCTGAGCAAGCTTGTTGACCGCATCTGCAAATCGCTGAATCTCAGCAAGGGTCGGATTTCGTCCTAAGGCCGCAAACAGCATCTTTTGAATTCGTTCGGCGATACTCGTGCTGCCGTCCGCGACAAGTGAGGTCGCCCATTTATCGGCCAGGGCAATTACAAAGGCGTCGTTCAGCAATGCGAGGCTCTGCGCGGGGACGTTTGATGTGTCGCGGCGACCTTGCGTGACTTTGCCGCCGGGGAGATTAAAGGCACTAAGAAAAGGCGCTGGCTCCATCAACTGGAACTTGATATAGATACTACGGCGGCCGTCGCCATCAAGCGGGCCCACATACAGTCGCTTCTCGGTGTCCGCTTTTTCACGGTACGGATGAATGCTTGGACCAAACATAGTTTTGTCGAGTCGTCCGGATACAGCAAGGATCGAGTCGCGGATAATTTCTGCTTCGGCGCGGCGCGCTGGATACCAAGACAAGGAGATATTGTCGGGATCAATTTGACGGCTTCTCTCATGCGGCACGGAGGATAATTGGAAAGCTTGGCTGAGCACCAGTGTGCGAATCATCGACTTCATCGACCAGTCGTTTTCGACGAAACGTTCTGCCAAATGATCCAGCAATTCTGGATGCGATGGCAGTTCGCCCAAATGCCCGAAGTCATCAGGCGTCTGAACCAATCCCTGTCCAAAAATCCAATGCCATAAACGATTGACCATAACCCTCGACGTCAAGGGATTATCAACGCTTGTGATGGCTTGAGCGATTTCCCATCGTCCACTCCCGTGTAGATCGGGCGATGGTGTGGACGTGTAACCTAATGCTTCTAAGTATCGACGATCGACAGCTTCGCCGGGCTTGGTTGGTTCGCCTCGAAGAAGGATAGGTTGGGAGAATCCCTCAAATTCATCTGCGAGCCCTGGCATGGTTCGAGGAAGGCTTAGCTGATGGATTTCGATTTGACGGTAGCGTTCCACCAATTCTGACAAACGCGACGACGCATCCAATCGGGAATTTAATAAATTGCTTTTTACCAACCAATCCAACCATCGCACGTCGTCGTCCGTCGCACGATCTTCGGCGAAGGCATCAATACACTCTCTCGCGATCTGCACATAGACTTGTGCGGCGTCGGCTACGTTGTTTGGGCTCTCTCGCTGATAAAGTCGTTGGAGAAAGACAGCTTCGTCTTTCGGCGTTTCCGAAACATCATGGCTCACTACTCGCCGAATGCCCCACCATGTTCGCGGGTTCTTGGCATGGTCATTAAAAGGAAGCCGTTGGTTCTCAACATCTTTGCCGAGAGTCCCCAGCGGGTCCGGAAATTTGGGGTTATCCCAAAACGTCCCAATCTCTGCATACGGGAAAAGCTGGTCTGTTTTGTCTTGGAAATCCACCGTTACCCAAGTCCAATCCGGATGGTGAATCGAATGTTGATTCGTGTAATTTAGTTGGCAATTATTGAACACGGCCCGGGTGAAGCTTGATCCGCCTCCGATCACTTCAAAACTGATTTTGCTATGAGTACGTTTCAGGGTGGGGGACCGAATAGCACCGTTCATCTTGTCGGATAAAGCAAACGAATACGCACCTGCAGGTAGAAGATTTCGGACAGCCAACTCACCTTCGCACGACACAGAAAAATCGCCGGATCGCCCCGCACCGTCCCTCAATCCCATTCCCGATGAAGTCCATCCTGCAAAATCGCCGTTTCGGAAATCGGCTATCGTCGCATAATTCGCAGCATTCAATGTTTTGTTATTTGCGGTCTCTTGTCCGAAATCGATAGCTGCCTGTTTCCAAATGTTTTGATGCAGGTCATCCATACTCGTTGACGCAGAGTTCGCAGACGATTTCTTGAGTTGGTACCAGAATCGCAAGGGGCTTGTGATGGATGGTACCACTTCGCCAGCAGCACCGGCCAGCGCAATCATTTTGTCCGTAGTTATTTCGTTTGTATTGTCTCGCCAGACTCGAGCCAATTCGCTTCGAATATGTACTTTCAATTCTTTCAATTGCGACAGTGGTTGTTGATTGACGTTTGGGTGATCAATCGTATGCTGAACAGAACGAGAGCTTCGGATAACGCCGAGCAAGGCATGATAGTCCTTGGTCGAAACAGCATCCATTTTGTGATCGTGGCATCGAGCACAGGCAACGGTCGTTGCTTGGAAGGATTTGGTAAGCGTATCAACTTGGTTGTCGGCAACGTCGTATCCGATGATTCCAAACAAGACACAACTATCGTGATTGACTTCTCCGAAACGGTAGAACGCCGTTCCGATTACAGACTCGTTAAATTTCTCTTCGGAGTTCCATCGGGGATTCGGAGTAAGGTCCCCGGCAACATGTTCTTGTACAAATCGATCGAACGGTAAATCTTCGTTAAATGCTCGGATAACATAGTCGCGATAACGCCAAGCATATGGGACGTCATAATTCCATTCGTTCCCATGCGTCTCGGAAAATCGAACGACATCTAGCGAATGCCTTGCAAATCTCTCACCAAACGACGACGAATTTAGTAGGCGATCAACGAGCGATTCGTAAGCCTTGCGGCGGTCGATTTGGCAAGCAGCGACAAAATCTGATACTTCGTTTGGCGTCGGAGGTAAACCGGTCAGTACGAGCGTCGCACGCCGAATCAAAGTGGTCGGTCCAGCCAATTCGGCCGGCGCGAGGCCCTTGTCAGTCATTTGCAAGAACAACAAACGATCCACCGCGTGGGTGTTCCAGTCGGCATCCGGAACGTCCGGAATCGAAACGTTTTGTAACGGTTGAAGACTCCACCAAGTGCGCCGCTCGGCGAATGTTTCCGCCCAAGATTTACGAGGTTGGGACGTTGTCGTTACTACTCGGGGATCAAATGCGTTATTTCGAATCCAAGTTTCCAAGTCAGCAATTTCAGCATCGGTCAATTTGCCTCCCGAATCCGCGGGCGGCATGTGTAAAGCGGGATCCGACCACCGGACGGCTTTGATCAACAGACTAGCGTCCGGGTCGCCAACCACAATCGCTGGTCCTGAGTCACCACCCACCGCCCAGCCCGCTTTGGAGTCAAGCGACAAGCCACCATTTTGTTCAGTTTGAACACTGTGGCATTCGTAACAGCGAGCGACAAGCAAGGGTCGGATTCTGGTTTCAAAGAAATGTGTATCTTGATCATCTGCGCAGACCGTCAACGACAGCACGACGTTGCTGACGAGACAAGTCACCGAAACGGCGAGCGATCTAAAGAGGGATCGACGGAAGCGTGGCAGCATATTATTTCGGAACGTTGATTATCGACTCGGCGAGCACGAACAGCGCTGGGCTCGCACTATCGGTTTTGAGACAGTTGTGGGTAGTTGAATTGTAAACAGGCGGGGATTTAGAAGGATTGCACATGTGGGTGAATCGGAATTGGGGCTTTTTCTGTATGCCAGACGGATGCATTGAGTCAGGCTGCGAGGCAGGGACGGAATGTTGCCGTACCACACAAACTCACTTGTAGCCTAAATCGCTTCAACAGGCAACTTTTTTGAGGATGCGTGTGCTTCAGGTCAAGTCACAACTGCAATTCTGGCGATCGGTCGGCTTATGCAATGAAAATAACGGGCATGATTGGTTTGCTTGCTTCACCGACCGATTCAGTCGAAGAAAAGTTCACCGCGAGATTCCTAGTGGGGTACCAGTTCGGGTGGCCCGAATCATCATCAATACAAACGAAAAAACCCTTGGCAATCTTCCGAAAGCCAAAGGTTTTTTTCAAGGGTGGAAGACGGGATTCGAACCCGCGACATTCGGAACCACAATCCGACGCTCTAACCAACTGAGCTACAACCACCATTTGTTTCGAAATGCTTCATTCCTCCGCCCAAAAAATACTTGTGTTTCCACAGCTCGGGCGCAAGATTCTAAAACTCTTCTGAGCAGTTTATCCAGGCAATCTTGGATCGTCAACGCTTAAGAAAACTTATCTTCGCCTGACAATTTCGCGATTGATAGCCCGATCGTTGAATTTTGCTTAGCAACGGCGGGAAAGCCTCCTGCTATTCCAGATCGTTTGGGTGTTAAAATCCCGTCGATCGAAAAAGTCGCTTTCCTGCAAGATTGCGATCCCTATTGCACGGACAAACAACCGCTGGCATTACCTCACAGCCCGCGGACTTCAGAACCAAGACGCAATGTTCCTCAAGCTGTTTTGGCTAGTGTTTCCGTCGACCTCTCGCAATTGTTAGATCGTACCCGTCCGGTTGTCGCTCGCATTAGTGTTGGCTCGTCTGCGTTTCCATCGACAGGCTTTCCCTAAACGAAGTGACTCGATTGATGGAAAATTCGCGTTCGCAGCATTCAAGTAGAATATATTGCCTTCGGCTATTTTGCTTGTTCAGAAGGATTGCAATTCTGGCTCAGTGTCTTGTTCAGTGGATAAGCGATTGGGATTACGGGGCCGTAGACTTGGTTTCCATTTTTAATAGTTAGTTAAAGGACAATTCTCATGCGAAAGACGTTATTTGGATTCGTTGCAATTTGTTGCGTTGTCACATCAAGCTTCGGCGCAGATCCCGTTCAGAAAGGCAACTCGCGTTCGATCTTCGCTGCCGACTATTCCAAGCATGTTGGCGCCTTACTCAAGGCGGACAACAGCGAAGTTTGGCGAGTCGAAATCAAAGACATTCACGACGTGCAGCAATTGCCAAAAGGACATTGGCTGTTGCAAACGACTTTTCAGAATGTTGTTGAGCTAGATGACCATGGCAAAGAAGTTTGGCGTTACGATGCGGGCAAAAACGACAAAGGAGAGAATGTCGAAATTCACGCATTTCGCAGGCTTGAAAATGGTCTGACGATGATAGCAGAGAGCGGTACCCGACGCATCATCGAAGTAAACGCAAAAAAAGAAATCAAGCGATCTATTCCTTTGACGGTGGATAATCCAAATGCCCATCGCGATACGCGTTTAGTGCGTCCCACAAACAAAGGCACTTACATCGTTGCACATGAGGGAGATCTTTGCGTTCGTGAATATGACGGTACTGGAAAAGTTATTTGGGAATACCCTGTAGGCTCCCAACTGTATTCAGCGGTGCGTTTGGCAAATGGAAACACGCTGATTGGAAC
>JANMNK010000911.1:0-3938 GCA_031373875.1 Pirellulaceae bacterium
CGACTACTACTTTCTACAAAGCGATTCTTCGAGAATTTTGCATATCTGCTGCGCCGCTTTGCCATCGCCATAAGGATTTGCGAGTGTCGATCGTCGTCGATATTCATCTGGGTCGGTCAAGAGAATTTTCGCTTCCCGACAGATGACTTCGGGGTCGGTCCCCACCAAGCGACAAGTCCCTGCATCGACACCTTCGGGACGTTCGGTCGTGTCACGCATCACCAAGACAGGCTTGCCAAGGCTTGGCGCCTCTTCTTGCACGCCACCCGAATCACTCAGAATAAATGTGCATTGATCCATCAACCGTACAAAGTCCTCATAACCAACCGGTTCGATCAAGGCCACGCGAGGATGATTGCCAAGCAAACGAAACACGGGCTCGCGAACATTAGGATTCAGATGCACTGGATACAAGATCCCGACATCCGGATGTTCGTCGACTATCCGCCGCAAAGCTGTACAGATCGACTCAAATCCCGATCCAAACGATTCCCGACGATGTCCCGTCACCAAAATAAACCGAGGAGAAAAGGGGTCAGGAACCTTTTGTGCATAGCACCCTTCGGGCAAGTTCCTTGCAAAAGGTTCCTGACCCCTTTTCTCCGACTGACCACTTTTCTCCACCCCCATCAAATACCGGCTCACGAACTCCGTAGGCAAACCGAATCGCGAAGACCATGAACCGATATCAAACGCCTGTTTGTTCAGCTTTTCCTTCATCCACAGCAGCGAATCGATGACCGTATTACCAGTTACAAAACAATTTTCGGCAGGGATTCGCTCGCTGATCAGATTCTGGCGAGATTGCTCTGTAGGCGCGAAAGACCAACGGCAGAGCGGGGCGGTCAAGCGGCGGTTCATCTCTTCGGGCCAAGGCGCGTTGAAATCATACGTTCGCAGCCCGGCTTCGACGTGCCCGACCGGCACTTTCGCATACGCCGCCGCGATCGCCGTCGCCAGCACAGTCGTCGTATCTCCTTGGACCAGCACCGCATCGGGCCGATCGCGTTCGAAGTGCTTGCTCACCGCAGTAATAGCCCGTGCGGTTAGATCTGGCAGCGTCTGCCCAGGCTGCATTAGTCCCAAATCCACATCCGGGGTAAGCCCAAACGCCCCCAGCGCCTGATCCAACATCTCCCGATGCTGCCCCGTCGACAACAAAACGGGCCGCAACACCCGGGACTCCGCAACAGCAAAATAAACCGAAGCCATCTTAACAGCCTCCGGCCGAGTCCCCACGACAAGAAATACTTTTTTCACGGACTCATTTCCTTATGCTGGGTTAGGTTGAACAACAATTTCATGGATATGTTTACTCGATTGAGACCTAGAAACTCGAATTGATTTTAAGACGATTCGCTGATGGCTGGTATCGATCATATCGAAACCGTACTTGTGTTCAGTGAAACGGTACTCGTACTCGTACGCGATCGGGAAAGAAATTCGAGTACGAGTTCGAGTACCGCCTACGGCTGAGTATGAGTACGAAAATGCAGTTAAACGCATTTTTTCGTTCGACGTGCCAGCGAGAAGTAGCGAAAATTAATGCTCAACTTGTGTAGCTGAAAAATCGCTGTGAGAGAAACGAAATGGGCAATGTTGATATCGATGGCGGATTGGGCTGATAGTTACCGAATGGGGTAAGCGTGAGGGAAAGCGACGGATGGAATAATGGGATGATGTGATTTTTTAGACTTTGTGAGTTTTGGCGCGAAAGGGTTGGGGAACGGAGAAGGATAGGAAGTGAACGATTGCGGACAATCGTTCTACACTGGGAACTGAGTGATTGGGGACAATCGCTCTACAATGGGAACTGAACGATTGGGACAATCGTTCTACAATGGTTGGGCGACGCCAAATCCTGATAAAAAACAAACCCGTATTTGACAGATGTTGCCAAATACGGGTTTGCAAATTCTTGAGATAACCAGCCGACCGTCAACCGCTACAGTTGATCGGCAGCGAGGTAATTCAATCAGTCGAGGCTAGAACAATTCATCGACGACTTCACCTACAGCAAGGTCAGTAATCGAATCGGCACCGCCAACCAAGTCCGCAAAGAACCAATCATTTGCATTGGCTCCACCGGTCATCACGTTGGCATCGTCATCCTTCAATACTGTGCTGCCAGCAACGAGACTTGGAATACCACCTGTACCTGCACGCAGGTTGGCGATTTTCGTTGCATAGGTGTTGGCACCGCCCCATTCTCCTAAGATCTGTCGAAGTTGAGCACTGCTTGCATCGTAAGACGTAGTACCGGCAATAATCAAATCGCCGCTGGTTCCTCCAGTAAAGGAATCATTGCCATCTCCGCCGATCATAACGTTGAGACCAGTTCCACCAATCAACGTATCAACTCCGCTGCCTCCTACCAAAATATCGTTAGCACTAGAGCCATTTAACGTGTCGTCTCCGCCCTGACCGTCCAATCGATTCACTAATGTGTTACCGATCAGATTGTCGTTTCCGGCACCGCCGATCGCATCTTCAAACACTGTAGCAGACCCCAAGTTAAGCGACAAATTCGCATTGATAACCTGCGTCGCACCAGTTGCCATATTCAACGTTGTCGCCAAGGCTGACGGCGAGAAATCCACTACATCAATACCTGAGCCGCCAGTACTTTCGTTTACGAATATGGTTCCTAGCGAATTGTCGGTGTCGAATTGAAACAGATCGTCTCCCGATCTACCAAATAAAGTCATCGACGTAATTCCAGTTGGCCGTCCTTGCACGAGGAATCGATCGTTTTGAGTTCCGCCGTCAAGGGTTACGGTCTGCACTGTATTTACGACAACAGACACACCCATATAACGGAATGTAGTTCCATCAACGGTAAATGTATCCGCTCCAGTCGTCCCGACAAGCCTTACCGTATCTGAGCCTCCAAGACCATTGAATGTCATTGGAGTGTCCAATGAGAAAGTTCCCAAATTCGTTGCACCGAGTAAAACAGAAACGTTTGTCGCGCCGAAATTCAAGGTCCAAATATTGTTTGACACAGTTCCATTGAACGTAGCAGGTGCATCCGTCACATCGGTGACACTTATGATGTAGACCTGCTCCGTAAACAATCCACCTTGGTCTGTCGATCGTACACGAATCGAATGACTAGATTTTGCTTCGAAATCAAAGCTTGCCGCTGTTTGCAAAGCGTCTCCCACGATTTGGAAACTTCCGTTATCCGTACTCCCTGTACCCGTTACTAATGTGTAGGTAAACGTATTTCCGGGATCAACATCTGAAGAACTTAGAGTTCCTACCGCAGCACCGGCAGCCAAGTTTTCTGCGACAGACGAATTAGAAAGTGCGATCGCTGTTGGTGCATCATTCCCATTGGTTACCGTGATCGCGAAAGCTTGTTCGGTGAACAGACCACCTTGATCTGTTGTTCTAACGCGAACCGTGTAGTTCGATTTCGTTTCAAAATCAAACATCGCAGACGTTTGAATCGCGTCTCCAACAATCTGGAAGCTCAAATTGTCATCATCACCAGTTCCTGTCACCAAGGTGTATGTAAACGTGTTGCCAGCGTCCACGTCCGTCGTGCTCAGAGTACCTACCTCCGTGCCAGCGGCTTGGTTTTCCGCAACCGTGTTGTTGGACAACGCCATCGAGGTTGGAGCTTCATTCACGTTCGTTATGGCGATTGTAAATTGTTGATCCTTGAACAGACCATTCTGATCCGTCGTGCGAATGCGAACGCTTTGCGTCGTGACGACTTCAAAATTGAATGTCGCTACCGTTTGAAGCGTATCACCGACAATTTGGAAATTAGCATTGTTTCCCGCGCCCGCACCGGAAATGAACGAGTAAGTAAATGTGTTTCCAGCATCAGGATCGGTTGTGCTAAAGGTGCCTACAGCAGTTCCGGAAGCTTGATTTTCAGCGACACTGCTATTCGAAATCGCAATCGCAGTTGGAGCTTCATTTAC
>JANMNK010001018.1:0-3850 GCA_031373875.1 Pirellulaceae bacterium
TTCCCCACATCATGTTTTCGTTTACCGATGCGATCAGTCTCTGCCATTCGGTAATACCAACTGGACCAACGACAAGCTGCGGCGTCATTCGACAATTCGGTCGATTACCGAAATCCTCTAATCCACTCATGCGAGTCTTTGCCAGGGCATGGGGATTTTTCGGATCGTCGATTGCAAAAAAGATCATGACCGAGGATTTAGGCATGTTCGCTAACATTCAATCCGGCCTCAATGCCAGCCAACAACCAGGAATGTTAGGACGTTGCGAAGAAAGAATTCACAGCTTCCAAGAATTTTTGACTCGCACCGATCCAACGTGAATGGCTGCTCAAGAAGACTAGATCCCATCCTTTTAAAACACCAACCCCCAAAATTCTGGACTTGAACGCGAATGCGAAAATGTCGGGTCACGTTCAGAAGTTGATTTTCCAAGCGTGAGTATTAATTCTGCGCGACCATGCTGGCGAACGCGTGGAGGGTCGGTTAGTCTCTATTGCTAGTTTGGGTAATTCCAATAGCAATAGTCCTCCAAACTTGTACTCATTCTTTGGTGGTGCTCGTACTCGACCTGCACCCCGTGTATTCATTAATTCCCATCACGAGATTCGAAAGGTGAACGCCACATGTCCATATTACGAAGTCTCGGCGGCGTTATTGCTGGCTTGGTGGTGTCCTTTATTGTTGTCGTCGCTGTCGAAGGAATGGGTGCCGTCTTGCATCCTTTTCCTCCCGGAGCGGATATGTCGGATATGGAAGTTTGTCGCGCTCACGTGGCAAAATTTCCAGCTTATGTTTTGGTGTTGTCTATGATCGGGTGGGGGATTTCCGCGTTTGCAGGTTCTTGGGTCGCAACTCGGCTAGGAACCCGACGACATATGGCTCACGGACTGATTCTTGGTGGATTCTTGCTGGTGATGGCGGTCGTCAATATGTCGATGTTGCCTTACCCTGTTTGGTTCTGGGGCAATATAATCGTCTTGCCGGTGAGTTCGTTTTGGGGAGCCCGGCTTGCACGAGAGCGACGATCAAGTTCCGTCACGGCAATGGCAGGATCACCCGAAGATTAGGTTTTGAATGGTTATCAATTTTTTGAAAGGTATGACATGGCATCTGCAAAAGCTTGTGCTGACTGTAATGTGGAGATGGAGTTGGGGTTTGTTCCCGATCACTACGCGCAGATCATTCAAAGCCACTGGCATCCGGGAACGGCTACAGAAAAGACATTCACGGGCAACCTAAAACTAAACAAAGAGGATATGGTCCCCATCACGGCTTATCGATGTCCCCAATGCGGTCTGCTTAAACACTACGCGTCGAGATAAGTTCGGTGGGATTTTACGCGGGGTCACCCTACGATAACTTTCGGTGATGATATTGAAAAACGATTCGTTGCAAAGGAACCAAAGATGAACCTTGGTACATTTTCCGTTAGCTTGGCAGTCAAAGATATTGCGGCTTCCAAAGCCTTTTATGAGAAGCTCGGATTTAAGCCGTTCATGGGCGAAATGGCTCAGCATTGGTTGATCATGAAGAATGGCGATCAGGTGATCGGGCTCTTTCAAGGCATGTTCGACCAAAACATATTGACGTTCAATCCCGGTTGGGACCGCAACGCGCAGAAGCTGGAATCGTTTACCGATATTCGTGAATTGCAGCGGCAGCTCAAGGAACAGGGCGTTGCGTTTCAAACCGAAGCCGACGAATCAACAACCGGCCCTGCAAGTTTTGTCGTGGTCGATCCCGACGGTAATCCAATCTTGCTCGATCAGCACGTGTAGCTAGAATACCGGCTCAGGTTGTCTGGATTTGGAGTTTACTGGTCGAAACTATGGCGTGCCGAGATTTCGCTGAGAAGTCTTGTGGCAAGTGCGCTCGTTAAGATTGGAATGTTTTAAAGGAAATGTGATGTCGATATCGGAACCCATCGCGCGAACCAGCATGCTCATTCGACGTCCCGTTGCAGAGGTCTTTGAAGCGTTCGTTGATCCTGCAATCACGGCTCATTTCTGGTTTACGCGAGGCAGTAAACGTCTCGTTGCCGGCGAAGTCGTTACGTGGAGCTGGGATATGTATGGTGTCTCGGTCGACGTTTCCGTCGAAATTGTAGAGACGAATCGCAGAATCCGAGTCGCATGGCCAGCTCCAGTGGAATGGGATTTCGTAGCCGGCGCGGACGGCACAACTTATGTGACCATTACCGCATCTGGATTCAGTGGCACTGAAAATGAACAGGTAGCTCAAGCCATCGACTCAATGGGCGGTTTCAGTTTTGCATTGGCTGGTTGCAAAGCTTGGCTAGAACACGGAATCCAACTCAACTTGGTAGCAGACCACAATCCTGATGCCCATGTAGTTAGAGGATAAGCGTCGGTGTTTTTGTGCGGTCGATCGACGACGGCCAAACGCGAATCCAGCCTACGGCTCAACTACGCTTATCATTCGCTGAGCTTTGGTAAGATTCAACGCAACGAAGCTTAGTGAGGTTACTACCAAGCAGAGCCATGGAAACAAATAGCCGGCTTGGCAATAAAATGTTGCGTCGGAGCGCAATCGCATTTCCCCTTGCAACACGCCCGTCTCGTTTGCACCGAGCTCCCTCATGATCTTGCCTTTGTCCGATATAACACAACTGATTCCAGTCCCGGCACAGCGGGCAAAATACCTGCGAGTTTCTATCGCACGCATTTGGGCGAGCCGCAAATGCTGCCTGAGCGTAAGCGGGTTGGAAAACGCACTCGCATTAATAATGCACATAAGACAATTGGCTCCAGCATTTACCGAACGTCGAGCTATATCCGCGACAGTGTCTTCGTAACAGATCAACATACCAACGCGAATCTTTTTATCCACGACAAGTGGATCATCGCTGGTCCCCGGTAACATGACTTCGGGCAATGGCACGAGAGTATGCATAATAGGAAAGGTTTGTTCTAAAGGTACGTATTCGCCAATTGGCATTAACGCGCGTTTATGGTAGTGGTCTTCAATATTGCCCTCAGGGTTAATGAGGAAGGCAGTCTGGCAGAACGGTCCAGATTCCGTTGCACCTGACGAAAAAGTTCGACCGCCCACAATCAACCACTTGCCGGGTAAGCCGACAAACTGAGGATCAATGTAAGGCGGTAAAGAACTGCTGCGCACGAGGTTATCATCTTTAAAATCTTCCAGTTCAATCGAGTGGCAACCGATACTGGACTCGGGCCAAAGAAACAAGTCGGCTTGTTCGGCAAATGGAATTGACATCTTCTGCATTTCCGATAGCGAGGTCTGAAAACTTGGGTCCACCTGAGCCATAGCGATCCGTAAGAGAGTTCTTGTCTCCGACCGATTCTGGCCGATACGCATCCAACCGAAGAGTAGAGCGAATGCAAAAATTGCTCCAAGCAACCCAAGTTGAAAATAATGAAATAGGGTATCGGTTTTGCGGATGTGAGGCTGCAAAGCGGAAACGTCAATTTCCATTGCTGAATTTCGTTTCTCGCGAAATCGGTTCGATGTCAAGACAATGATTTGAGCAATTGCAATCCAAACAGAAACCAAAGCAAAAGCGACAAGTGCAGTTCCACCAATTTCAGCAACTTGTAAAACAGGCAAGAATCCTGTGTGGGATTGTGCGAACGACCAAGGAAAGATTTTAGGCCAAAACGACTCAGTCACAACCCAGACGAAGGGGACCACGAAAATGGGTGGCCTTTGAAATCGCAAGAGCCAAACGTAAGAACCAGCGAGAATACCAAACGGTACGCTTTCCCAAATTATCAAACCGACAAATGCCAAGTAAGGGAGCAGCCCTTCAGCGTCGAGTATATAGGCCAGAGATTCAGGCGCCCAATGGAATGAAATTCCAAGC
>JANMNK010001070.1:0-1841 GCA_031373875.1 Pirellulaceae bacterium
TATCCTGCAAGAAATCCAAGGCCGTGTCACGCAAGTCAATGCGCCTCGCCGACGGCTTTTCCATCATTAATTCCGATATATAAACGGCTAGATTACCCAAGCTATTTGGCTGAACAAGTCGAGGTTCCGTTACGCGATCGCCAAATCCAAAGTTGGCTCTTGTTTCTGCGAATCCAACAGGAATGTAATGTTCTGAATACAATTGATCACACTTCCTCGTTGATCAGTAGTCTCGATGCATCGGTGCGTGATCTTGGAAAAGAGCACCCAAGCGACCCCATCACTAGTGGAATTTCGCTTCAGATTATTGCTATAATGCAACCGCTTCTGGGATATCCATTCGCAATAATGTTGTATGGCAACTGCAATCGGCATGAATTGCGTTCTGCAAGATTGGACATTGATCTTATTGTGCGGTTTCAGCAGGTCAAGAAGAATACGGGTTGGACTCAATGGCTGCAAAAAAACAAAAGAGAAAAGTAACGCCTCAATCGCAACTTGTTGAATATTATCGTCGCAATGGATACATGCGAATTCCAGACGACGGTCGACGTGGTGACGAAGGATCAACTGTTTACAAGAAGGGTTATGAGATTCGTTTAGTTGCCCGAACAAAAACTGAGCTTGCTGCTATTCGGAAATTGTTACGAGAAGCGGGTTTAAAAGCGGGCAAGCCTTTTCCGAAAGCACAGCAAACCGTTCAGCCGATTTATGGCAAAGCTGCCATGGATCAGTTTAACGAATGGATCGAATCATTTGACGACTAGTCCCGTTCGCGCTGATGGCAGGACTAAAATGATCCAATCATTCAGCATGCGTAATCCGGTTGCTGTCGCATGAAATCAACACCGGTGTGCATTCAGGATGCAGAACGAGTGATGGAATTTTCTTCTTCAATGAATTTTTATACCTTGGCTCGTGTTGGGCGAGTAAAAGTGTTGCAACCAAAATTCTTTGCGTTTATCATCGCGTTGGTTGTTAGTCTCAAACTGTGTCCTGCATTCATAGCGGCCGACGAACGTCAAGATGTGGTTTTTGTGTCCGATTACGATCGCTCGCAACAACGATATGTCGTCGTGACTCCCGACAAGTTTGATCCCACCCAACCCATTTCCGTCCTTATTGCATTGCATGGCCATGGTGCAGACCGATGGCAGTTTGTATTGGACGAACGCGACGAGTGTCGTGCAACGCGCGCTGCCGCGAAGCGTTTTGGAATGATACTTGTAGCTCCGGACTATCGAGCCAAGACGTCTTGGATGGGACCAGCGGCCGAAGCAGACATGTTGCAAATCATCGACTTACTGAAGAAGGAATACCGCATCAAAAAGCTGATCATCAGCGGCGGTTCGATGGGAGGAACGGGGGCTTTGACATTTGCTGCCTTGCATCCTGAAGTCGTCGATGGCGTGGTTGCGATGAACGGTACTGCCAACTTGGTTGATTATGAACGCTTTCAAGACACAATCGCCGAGTCGTTCGGCGGATCCAAAATTGCAAAGCCGGAGGAGTACCGAAAAAGGTCAGCCGAACTCAATTGTGAACGGCTCGCAATGGCGATCGCAATAACCACCGGTGGTCGCGATTCGATCGTGCCGCCCGAAAGTGTAATTCGATTGGCTGACTATCTTTCGAAACAAAAGTCACCGGTTCTTCTAATTCATAAAGCCGATGGTGGGCATGAAACCAATTATGAAGACGCCAAAAAGGCGTTTGAGTTCGTTTTTGAGAAACTAAAGTAGTTCCCGCTTGCCGAGCGGGAACAAACGAAGTGATATATTTTCCATCGTCAGTTCATTTACAAGTGAAAGAAAATACTGCGGATCGCTGGGATATTGCAT
>JANMNK010001072.1:0-10366 GCA_031373875.1 Pirellulaceae bacterium
GCTTGGAAATACATCAACGACCGAGACCTATCGTCCCACGCCATTCGTTGCCTTGCTGCTGCAGGTGTGCGGGAAGATGCGGAACGCTTGATTGAGAATTTTGCAAATTTTGGAGCGCAAGGCAAAGTTGCTGCCATTCAAACTCTAGCAGGACGTCGCGACTTTGTACCGTTACTTTTGTCCGCCGTCGAATCGGAAAAGATTCCTCGCGATGCTGTCGATGCCTCCATGCTTCGGCAGATTCAAATGTCTGGCAACACAGAAACGATCAAACGAATGGCAACGTTGTGGCCGCAAATCAAGCTGCTCAACGAAAGCAAATTACAGCGAATCCAAGATCTGGAAAAAATGCTTGCCAAATCAGACTCAAAAGAACCGAACCTCGCAAACGGTCGACGACTTTGGACTCAACATTGTGCGGGGTGCCATCGTTTGTTTGGCGAGGGGGCATCGATCGGACCTGAAATTACCGGCGCACAACGATCCAACATACGATATGTATTAGAAAACGTTGTTGATCCGAGCGCAAGCGTTGCAGACAATTTTCGCGTATCGCTGTATCTGCTGACCAACGGGCAAGTCATTACCGGGGTACCGGTCAGCAAATCCGCCGAGTCCATCACGGTTCAAACTTCGAAAGAACAAGTCGTGATATTGACCGATGATATTGACGAAGTGAAGGCCTCGCAGCTGTCGCTGATGCCGGACGGTTTGCTGGATGGATTGTCTGAGTCGGACCAACGCGACTTGATCGGATACGTTCAATCACCTGTCCAAGTCGATCTTCAGTCGGCTTCCGGTAAATAGCACTTGATAAGCAAACGACGAAGTTCGGTACCCACCAACGAAAAGACCCCTGCAAAATGATGCCGGGGTCTTTTTTATTTTGTTATGTCGTAATTCCGAAGTCTTATCGGCCTGTTCCGCCACTCGTGCCTGGAACTGAACCCGAGGGCACCGAAGCTACATGGCTTTCAATTCGCCCTGCAAGTCGCATTGCAGCTTGCATTTCGTATTCGGAGAAGAATAGTTCGATACCTGTGTATTGAGAAACCATGCGTGGTTTGTGGGCCAAATCCATCCAAGACAATGCATCCGTATAATGCCAAGCAATAGCTTGTGCAACGTTTTGGCTAACTTGGTTGTAACCCAACAGACGGCAGAGTTGTTCGACTTCTTTGCCGCCATCTACTTCTTCAAGACGTACGAGTTTGTATTTCAGACGTGGGTTTGGATCTTTCTTGCCATGCTCTAGGCAAACGGTTTGTACACGCAGTTTGCGAGGTTGCTCGGGTTCAACGCGGAACAATCCTCCGCCACCGCCCATGCCACCCATACCGCCACCACCCATACCGCCACCACCCATGCCACCGCCGCCCATGCCGCCGCCGCCGCCACCCATACCGCCACCCATACCTTGACCGCCGCCCATGCCGCCGCCACCCATACCACCACCGCCCATGCCTCCACCGCCCATTCCACCCATGCCACCTCCACCCATACCCATGCCGCCCATTTGACCGAGAACATGAACTGCGCCGAAGGTTTCAGGAAGTTTAATCTTGAGAGGCTTCTTGGTTTCGTTATGGAAAACAATGGTGGCCTGTGTCGCATCCTTTGGAAGGAAGTCGACGCTGACTTGTTTGGCTTCGATTGCTGCGAAGAGTTCGACTTCTTCGACGACTTCTTTTTCAATGGTAGTTTTGGACTTCTTTGAGGTAGGCTCTGCTGCACGAGCAGGGGCACTCACGGAAATTGCTACCGTGATCAATCCGAGAGAAAGAAGCATCGACGAGAATAATCGCAACATTTTCGTCACCTTGGCTCGCTATAAAATGATTGGTGATTCTAAGAACAGAAAATTGGCAGAACCGACGTTCGAGGGACGGGAATGGTGAAACCGGAATTTCATTCTTCGCGAACGTCGGTTCGCCGCTACCGTCTCTTGCAACAAATGTACCAGAACGACTGATTCTACTCCAACTTGTTTTTTCTAGATTAATTTACTTTCGACTTTTTACCAGATAATTGCCATCGGAAGCCTCAAATTACTGAGAACTTGGAAGGTAAGGCAAAATCCATCGGTAAACGTGTCCAACCCGTTGAAATCCCGAGAAAAACTGGTACTCTCACCACCGCACTTTTGAAACGTTTTATTGGAAAATTGCAGCGAAAGGGTTAATGCCATGTCAATGTACGTAGGCGAAGCTTTAGTTGGTGACGGTAACGAAATTTCCCACATCGATTTGCTAATTGGTAGCAAGGATGGGCCTGTGGGCGTTGCATTTGCCAACGCCTTAGCAACACAAAGTGCTGGCCACACAAATCTTTTGGCCGTTTTGACCCCGAATGTCGCTGTAAAGCCTTCGACGGTCATGGTTACGAAAGTAACGATTAAGGGGATGAAGCAAGCCGTTCAGATGTTTGGCCCTGCACAAGCAGCAGTTGCCAAAGCCGTAGCAGATTCCGTTGCTGCGGGAGTAATTCCCAAGGATCAAGCGGAAAAATTGGTAATTGTTTGCGGCGTGTTCATTCATCCAGCCGCTGAGAATGACAAGAAAATCTACGAATACAACTACGAAGCGACCAAGCAAGCGATCGTTGCAGCAATGGGCGGAAAACCTTCGGCGGACGAAATGATCGCCCAAAAAGACACAGCCGCGCATCCTTTTAAGGGTTTCTAAGCTGATTCTTGGGAAAGCGAACGCAACAAATTTTTTTTCAACACCAAATTTGTCTCGCAAACGCTCCCGAAAATGTTTTCTTAGTTTACAAAAACGCGGACACACAAGTCCGCGTTTTTTATTTCATGTGGCAAAATGCAACATTGGTTAGTGAATTTGCAACACCCTAGATTCATTCCCTACTCTCCCCGACAAACTCATCGGTATTAAGGCCATGTCCAAACCAAAAACCCTGCTGCAATTCGATCCGGACTCGCTCCCTAGTTCTTTTGACTCGATCGTCGCAATCGATGCCGGCGTCGATTTCTTGCTTCCCTATGGGCAAGTTGGGGCCAAGGACGTCGAAAGGCTTGTCCATGGTTGTATCTTCACTCGAGGCCCACAGGACCTCTGCAACACCGCGATTTTCATCGGTGGTACGGATGTTAGTGCTGGTGAAGAAATCGCTGATCAGGTCAAGAAGACATTCTTTGGTCCAATGCGTGTTTCCGTGATGCTCGATAGCAACGGCTGCAACTCGACTGCTGCGGCGGCGGTAATAAGCGCGGCGCAACATTATGCTTTGGCAGGGTCACGGTGCCTTGTATTAGGCGCGACTGGTTCGGTAGGAAGACGTGTTTGCCAACTTCTTGCCCTTCGTGGCGCGCATGTAACCGTGGCTTCGCGGTCCCTGACGCGTGCGCAATCCTGTTGTCGCGAACTGGAATCATCGGAAATTTCGGCGAGCAATCTCAGTCCGCTTGAAATGGATTCGACAAGTGTTGCCAAGGCGTTGTCTGATTCAAATATTGTCTTTGGCTGTGGCGCAGCCGGTGCTGAGCTTGCTTCCAGCGATGCTCTCAACGCGGCAACCAATCTAAAGGTCGCCGTAGATCTTAACGCGGTTTCCCCGACTGGACTTGGCGGAGTCGAGATTCATGACAAGGCCAAGTCGCGCAATGGACGAATCGATTACGGGGCGTTGGGGGTTGGTGGCCTTAAGATGAAGATTCACAAAGCAGCCATTCAGCAATTATTTTCGCGAAACGACCTGTTCCTCGACGCTGAGCAGATGATGGAAATGGGCGAAAGTCTAGTCAACGCCGCAAAGTAAATCGAGGTCGATTCACTCAGGCCATGCGAGCCATCAACAACTCGCGCTGGCACATTAGTTCTTTCGGAAGACTATGATAGAGGCGAAGGACAAAATCATTCTGACTTGTGATTTCAGCCAACCATTCGTCCTGGCTAAATTTCATCGCCGCAGCAAAATTTTCCTCAGTAAAACCTTCGAGCCCCACAATATTGAAGTCTTCCCATTGCGGCGTCCAACCGATCGGCGTCTCTTGTCCAGGAATCCTTCCTTGGCACCTTTTGACAATCCACTCAAGAACTCGCAGGTTTTCGCAAAAGCCCGGCCAAAGGAATTTCCCGCGATTGTCCTTTCGGAACCAGTTAACGTGAAATATTCGCGGCAAACGTCGAATGCTCTTGCGCATATCGAGCCAATGCCCAAAGTAGTCGCCCATGTTGTAGCCGCAGAAGGGCAGCATCGCCATTGGATCCCGGCGCACTTGACCGATCTTTCCAACTGCGGCTGCTGTCGTCTCGGAGCTCTGCGTCGCTCCCAAGAAAACGCCATGTGTCCAATCGAATGCTTGAAAAATCAAAGGCATCGTTGAACTCCGTCGTCCACCGAAAACAATTGCGTCGATTGGAACACCATCAGGATTTTGCCAATTCGGATCGATGTTCGGACATTGGCTGGCAGGCGCAGTGAAGCGTGAATTGGGATGAGCCGCCGGTCGCCCGCAGTCCGGTTGCCACTCAAGTCCCATCCAGTCAATAAGCTTTGCGGGTGGATCTGTCATACCCTCCCACCAAACACAGCCGTCCTCTGTCATTGCAACGTTAGTAAAGATCGTGTTCTTGGACATCGCGTGCATGGCACCGGGATTGGAATGCCAAGAAGTTCCTGGTGCGACACCAAAAAACCCCGTCTCCGGATTGATCGCATGGAGTTTGCCGGTTTCGCCAGGCCACAACCAAGCGATATCGTCGCCGACCAGCGTTGTTTTCCAGCCTTGAACGGCCATGGACGGGGGCGGTTGAATCATGGCGAGATTGGTCTTGCCGCATGCGCTTGGAAAAGCCGCCGTAATGTACGTCTTGCGGCCATCTGGCGCTTCAATTCCCATGATCAACATGTGCTCTGCCAACCAGTGATTGTCGCGAGCAATTACACTTGCGATGCGAAGCGCAACGCATTTTTTGCCTAAAAGCGCATTACCACCGTAGCCACTTCCAAATGACCAAACTTCGCGATCTTCGGGAAAGTGTACGATGTATTTTTCATCCTGACACGGCCAAGCAACGTCGTCCTGACCGGGAGCAAGGGGCACTCCGACAGAATGAACGCAAGGCAAGAAATCGCCGTTCGCCCCGAGCTTTTCCCAAACCTTGTTTCCCATATGACACATGATTTTCATACTGGCAACAACGTAAGGCGAATCGGTTAACTCAATCCCGCAAAGGGCAAGCGGGCTGTTCAATGGTCCCATGCAAAATGGAACAACGTACAAGGTTCGGCCTCGCATACATCCGCGGAACTTGTCCGCCAGCAGCGTTCGCATGGCACGCGGTGGATGCCAATTATTTGTAGGCCCCGCGTCGATTTCGCGACGTGAACAGATGAAGGTCCGCTCCTCAACGCGTGCTACGTCCGATGGAGCGCTTCGGGCTAAGTATGAATTTGGATGCTTGTCGGGGTTTAGTCGGACAAGCGTCCCGCGCCGAACCATCAACTCGCACAAGCTTGCCCATTCTTCATCGGACCCATCGCACCAATAAACTTCGTCCGGTTCGCACAATTGAACGATGGATTCGATCCATTCGCAAACTTTGGCATGAGATGGGGGAGCAGAAGGAATGTTGGCAATAGAATTCATAACGGATCGCTCGCAATCGACGGCCTTGTCGCATACAGAAAAGCTAAGGGTCAAAACTAGCTTGAAAAACTAGCTTCAAAAATGAGGCACCGAAATCATCAATACCCGAAGTATTCACCAAAGTTATAGCACATCAAGCCGATTCGCTTCTACGCGATTTTCCCTCTATCGAACGCGGATTTGAAGCATATTTGGTTCAAAACGCATCGACAGCAATCGCACAGGGACTTGCAGAATTCATCCTAATCTGGAATCTTGCTCAATCAGCCGTTCTGATGAATTTCTTTTTTCTGCATGCTGCATCTTTTTGCGAAAGTTTTTTAGACATGCCTACACCTGTTTCCCGACCGCGACCAAACGTCAAACCCTATTGGCAAGGCGTATTTCCTGCGATTACGACTCAGCTGCATCAAGACGGTTCGCTGGATTTGGAGGGGACCGCGCGACATGCACAAGTTCTTATCGACTCCGGCGTCACCGGAATAATCTTTCTGGGATCACTTGGTGAAAACCAAATGCTGACTTCGGAAGAAAAACGAGAGGTCGCAGGCGAAATGGTGCGTACCGTCAAAGGCCAAGTTACGGTCCTTTTTGGTGTCGCCGAATCTAGCACTGGCGAAGGCATTCGCTTTATAAACGACTGTGAACGAATGGGGGCTGACGGCGTCATGTTGATGCCAGCCATGAGCTACCGGACTCCCGATCCTCAAGAAACGTTGGCTCACTTTCGAACGGTGGCCGGTGCAACCAATTTGCCGATCATGATTTACAATAACCCGATCAGCTACGGCAACGACATCACACCCGAAATGTTTGCGGAACTTGCTCCCATCAAAAACTTTGTCGCGCTCAAGGAAAGTTCTGCGAACACTCGCCGAATAACGGATTTGCATAATGTCATCGGTGGTCGCTATTCAATTTTTACCGGCGTTGACGACTTGGCGATGGAGTCCTGTGTGCTTGGCATCGACGGTTGGGTAGCGGGCACCGGGATCGCATGGCCCAAACAGAATCAATATTTATGGGAAGCCATGCAAGCCGGGCGTTGGGACGATGCGATTTCCGTATATCGCTGGTTCGCGCCGCTGTTGCATCTGGATACGCACGTCAAGTTCGTGCAATACATCAAGTTATGCCTTCAAGAAGTGGGGCTCGGCAAGGAATGGACTCGAGCTCCGCGTTTGCCGATCACCGGAACCGAACGGGAACGCGTGCTTAAGATCATTCGCGATGGGATCGCAAACTGCCCCAAGTGCGACTGAGATCGAATCTGCCCGAGGCCTTTTGCACCAGTTAAATCGCACAAATATTGGCTCCCATCATGATTGAAAAATTCCGCGTGATCGATTCGCACACTGGCGGCGAACCTACTCGAATCATTGTGGAGAATGGTCCAGCGCTAGGTGATGGTCCACTGTCCCAGCAATTGCGAGTGATGCAAGAACGGTTTGATCATTATCGAACCGCGATTGTAAATGAGCCGCGAGGTTCCGCTGTCATGGTTGGAGCGCTGCTGTGCAAACCGCACGATCCTCGATGCTCGGCCGGAGTGATTTTCGTTAATAACGTCGGCTATTTGGGCATGTGTGGTCACGGCACGATTGGGCTCATTGCGACGCTGGCGTACCTTGGACAAATCTCGTCAGGTTTGCACTGGATCGATACTCCTGTGGGCGCGGTTCAAGCCGAGTTGCACGAGGACGAGACCGTTTCGATTTGTAACGTCGAAAGCTACCGTTCAGCCAAAGATGTTTCCGTAGACGTTCCGGGGGTGGGAATTGTTACAGGCGATGTGGCTTGGGGAGGAAATTGGTTTTACTTGGTCAAATCGCCATCGTTTGATATTGAGCTGGAACGAGCAGACGAATTGACAGAAATTTGTTGGCAGATTCGATTGGCGATCAACAAGGCAGGCTTTCCTGAAGTCGACCACGTAGAGTTGTTTGGCGGCGCCAAGAACGGTAATGCCGACTCGCAAAATTTTGTCTTGTGCCCCGGCAAAGCCTACGATCGGTCGCCGTGCGGAACAGGCACATCGGCCAAACTCGCATGCTTGGCCGCCGACGGAAAACTGGATGAAGGCCAAGAGTGGATTCAAGCCAGCGTGCTTGGCAGTTTGTTCACCGGAAAATTTCAGTGGTGTGATCGCGAAAAGCGTTCTATCTTGCCGGTGATAAGAGGCCGAGCATTTGTTAACGCCGACGTCACGATGATGGCAGATCATCGTGACGAGTACGCTTGGGGATTTTAGCACTTGAGCAAGTTCGCTCGTCTAAACGCAAATCAGCCGCGAGCACGTTCCAGGAGTGCCATCATGAGAAAGGCCAGGAGTCCACGAAGCTCGTCGACTTGATCGCCTTCTCCCAGTTTGTCGATTGCAAAACGCCCTTCTAGAAACGCACGACGCTTAGTCATTCTCATGAAGGGCTGTCCAGCATTGGTGCTCAGCAAATACTTGGGATTCAAAAAGTAACCTGCCGCCAAGCCAACAATTGGAATTTCGCCAAGTAACGCATCGCCGACTTTGGCAAGCGGATTCTCTTCTTGTATTGCTGCGTAATGCTGATCCGATTCATCCAGCAATTGATAATGAGCTTTCCAAATCGACCGCATTCCCTTTCGTCGAACGCCACCAAACGCGACGCCACTGGCGTCAATAAAGTGATAGCAGGCCGACCAATCAATCATCCGGTCCGCCTTTATTTCACACAACAAAGCTTGTTTCGATTCATCTCGAAAAACGCTGACGTTCTCTTTGAGACGAAACATTTTCTGCTGAACGTAACATACAGTTTTATTTGCTGCATCCGTTACATGAATCTGGGGTGCCAAAGCCAAAATCTTGAATCGCATCTGAAGTGGGTAATCCATAGTCACCTCCGGATTGAAAAGAAAAACATTAAGTTCCAATATGTGCCGTTACCGTACACGCGTTAACCTCGCTTTGCCAGTAGATTGGTTTAGAAAAACTTCAAAATCAAGACTTGCTGGCACCAATAAGGTATTAACGTTTGTTTCCGAAAACGCGGAAAATCGAATTCGGCGTAGTTCGTGACTGATAATCGAAAACTCAACGACACAAAACGAACTGAAACAAGCTGCCGATCGATACGCGGAGGATCTGTTGCGAGACTCCTTCACCAAACGACAGAACGAATGTCATTTGGAGTTGCGGCAAGGATAACTCGAGCGCGAAATAAGTTAGGTGTTGCTAACTTGACGTCCCATTCGATGAACAATTTTGAGACTGGAGAGTATGGTTCCCTTGGGAAATTCGATAATCGATCCATAGGACTTCGCCGTCGGCAAACGAGTCGGCTTTACAGAGCAGGCGACAAGTCTCAACGCTTGTCGCCATCTGTTTCGTTGTCGCCTTTATCGTCGCCTTTGTCATCGCCATCGCCTGACGAAAACGATGGAGGAGAAGCGGTCTTGAGGGCTTCGATTTCTTCCTCTAATCCGCCCAGATCTCGAATGGTTTTAACGTCGGGAGCTTTGGGACCGACCGGCTTTTGTTTGCAAGTAAAGAACTCGCTGACATAACGCTGTTGCCCTTTCTTCTCAGGCACTTTGAACTTATCGCCTTTTTGCAGTATTGGGCGATACTCTTTCATCTCACCAAATTGTCGATCGCCAGCGACTTGGCAAGGAAACCAATGTCCAACGCCGTTTTCATCCTGGAGAAAGAACTCCGGATAACAGTGTTCAGGAACCCAAACACAGCGAGCTGGAATATTGCTTGCGCGACAGATCGCAACAAATATTCCCGTCATCTCTTCGCAGTCTCCATATTTGTCATCCATCGCCTGGGTCGTGCTTCGGATTTTTCCGTTGCGGTACTCGATGTTATCGCGCACCCAATCGTAAATTTTTTCGACGTGCTCCCAGGCGTTCGTGGGCTGACTATCCTTGATTTCTTTTGCGACCTTTTTAATGAGCCGATATTCGGGTTCGATATACGGCCCCGCGCCCATATAGGGTTGAGCGTCTTTGGGGATTGGTTTTGCGATGACGAGCTTCGAAGGGTCCTTGGGGACTTGGATAAAGGACTTCTCAACTTGAACCGTTACGATTGCATTAAATTGATTCTGCGCTGGGACTGAAGGTGCCTTGATGACGAGTTGCATAGTGCCCCCCGCAAGTTTTCGCGGCTCGTAAAAAGCACCAGGCGAAATGTCCGCTTGTTGGAATGTAACTTTTTGTTCTGGCCAGTCGGTTGGAAAGGGAATCGTCGCATGGATATTTGAGCAGTTATTGTCGTTGGAGGAAAACTGCATGCCGAATCGCATTGTCAGTGTACGTGCGGCGTAAGTAGTTGGTGCTGCGTCGGACAGTTCCGTAACAGCACTGTCCTTCTCCTTTCCCGATTTGGGAGACGTTTTTTGTGCAGAGGAATCATCGGCCAATAAAAAAAGGTTCACGACCGAAATGAGAATCAAACAAGGTAAACGCTTCATGATCGGAACAAAGCCACTAGAGAATTGTGCATAATGATGGGAATTGTAAAATCGATTCCACCAACTGTTAAAAATAGTTCAGATCAGCACTTCCAGCATCTTGGCTAATCGAATCCAATTCGGATATCACTATCGAATCACCATTTTACCCTGACATTCCGCACAAACCGGACAAAAATTGGATTGAACCATGAAAGCCATTGTTCTTGAATCGCCCAAAGTATTTCGCATTTCCGAGATTTCGGAGCCCAATCCACCTGGTCCTGGCGAAGCATTGGTACGCATTCATCGCATAGGC
>JANMNK010001075.1:0-4639 GCA_031373875.1 Pirellulaceae bacterium
CCTTGGAAAGTTCCCGTCTCGATGAATGTTCTAACAGCGAAGCGAGATACTATCTCTTCGATAACCGCGCACATTGGCAATGATTGTATTGCACCCACTTTTTTCCCTTTAGCAATTTGCTAACTCTGGTTCTACGAAAGCTATAAATCCTTCGTGCAATTTTAGCGATCTCTAAATCCCCAACTTGATGAAGTCTTTAGTCGTGCTCGAGGGAAGTCAGGGTATTTTATTTTTCGCGTTGATCCCATCAAAATCATTCAACGAAAAAACCCTTGGCATTCATTTCGAACGCCAAGGGTTTCCTTGAACGAGGCCGACGGGGCTCGAACCCGCAACCTCCGGATCGACAGTCCGGTGCTCTAACCAATTGAGCTACGGCCCCAATTCTGTAAAACCGATTGGTTTCACATTACTGAGTTCTGATTGAGTGCTTCCAAACTCGTGAGAAAGGATTGCTCAATCAAGGTCAGAATTATACACCTCGAACAAAGCCTGACAAGAGTACAGATATCGACAGTTTACACTTGGTTTTTCGCTAATTCCACACATTTCCGGAAGCTTCTGCCGGAACGCACAAACGTTGCAAGCGGCGCGACCGATACCTGCGGCTAAATCGCAAAAAACCTACCGACAAATCTGTCCTTCCAGCCCAACCGCATTAAAAAAAGAAAACTAGAGTTGCTTGGACGATTGTTGCGGATTTACGACACTTTCTTGGACCAAGCTCATGCTCGATTTCATCTCGGAATTGGTCAGCGGTTTTATTCGCCGCATTGACTATAGTTTTACAAACATGAACATGACGCAGTGGGCTATTTTTGCGACAGTCTGCCTAGTTGTCGCCTTTATTTTTATTAAAGCAAAAGTGTCCTGCTAACAAATCGCTCCCCGTTTTTCTCGCCATCGAATTGGATCACGATCCCCGAGCCTAGCTCCATAGTTCGAACTTATTTTTCGGGATACTTTTCCATCGCCTCTGATCGGTTTTTGCCGAGTTAGCTCTATCGGATAGCGAAAATGGAGATTAAACATAATGTCTCCAAACACAATGCATCGCTTTGCTGTCAATGACGACAGTAAAGGGGCTGTGTTCCGATTTTCGTTATTCTGACTCTCCCGAATTCCGTTTCACGTTTGTAAAGAACCCATGTCGTCGATCACGTCGGATTTTTCAGTTATCACTTTTCCGCACCCAACTTTGCGGTTTCCTTCGAAGCCTATCCAGCGAGTGGATAAGCAACTGAAATCGATAGTGGACGAAATGTTCCGCTTGATGTACGAACACAAAGGCGTGGGGCTTGCCGCGAATCAAGTTGACTTGCCGATTCGATTGTTCGTAGCCAATCCGACGGGGCGATCTGACGAAGGCGAGCCGCTCGTATTTATTAATCCGGTCATTAGCCGAGGCAAGGGAATCGAGGAATTTGAAGAAGGGTGCTTGTCACTGCCGGGAATCAACGCCAACATCAAACGAAACAAATCGATTCACGTCAACGCCTACGATATCAACGGAAACGAAATCAATCAGATCTTTGATGGTTTTGTCGCGCGGATCATACAGCATGAAACCGACCATTTGGACGGAGTTCTCATTATTGACCGTTTGGGCGACGCTGTCCTTCGATCTTTTGAGAAAGAACTCGACACGTTGCAATCCGATTATTCATCGCGCCAACGAACTGGTTCTCTGCCCAGCGATGAAGATATGTTGGCTCGTCGTTTGGACTGGGAAAAACGTTACTGCTGATGCGAGTGCGGCACGAACGCATGCGGATGATGTTCTGCCAAGGTTGGCTTAAGTAAATCCGTTGCCGATTTCCCTACCAGCTTTTATAAAGCGAACGACGTTAGTCATCCACAGACTCAAGTCGACAGCACAATCTCAGGGCGACAAAGACTCGCCGTCGGAATCGAAATTGGCCCAGTAAACCTCACTCATTTGTCGGAATTTGCGAGCGCGTATTTCAGGTGTCAGGACCGTACCATGATCTGCGCCGGGAACAATTTGGATATCTGCGTCACTTTGCAATTCTCGCAAACGGTTGGCTAATTGTTTGGTCGCACCTTCAAGATAAAACGTATCTAGATCTCCCATTACGATATGGATCTTGCCGGACAGCTTAGGTTTAAGTTCGGTCCAATTCTCTTGGAGGATCAAGCTGATATCGTACTTCTTCCAAGCCTCGACGACCTCCGGGTCCACTTGGCCTGTAACACGATCCCAGCAGCGTTTCGGCTCTCCATCCCGACCGATGGGGCTGAACACGGCTTCGAAGGAACGCAACTGTCCACCGCGTCCGAGGACATCATCCATTCGGCAAAACGAGTCGTAAAAGATGACAGGATCCAGCCCTTGTCGCGCGAGTGGCCGACGACGGCCTTTAGGATCTATGAAAACGCTAGGCGTTGGCTTGGCATACAAATCGGTTCCTTGCCAATCACGAAAATCTACGGGATCGGGCGACGAACTCCAGACACCGCCGAATGCGTCTGGATATTGTACTTGCAACCAAAGGCTCGACCAACCGCCGCTGCTGTGGCCGCCGACGAAACGAGCATTGCTTTCCGCAACAGTCCGAAAATTGGCGTCGATGTACGGGATGAGTTCTTTTATCAAAGCATCTCCACGGGGACCATTCGTCGCGCTGTTGGCGTATACGTGATGACCCCATTTACATTGGCCAGTCAACATGACGCGAATGAACTCCGCTTCACCTTCAGCGATCGCTGGAGGCTTGGCAAAATGTCGAAACGTCATTTGATTTAGAGAGCCACCGAAACCAGAGACTTCGTAGTAGACCGGGAAACGTCGTGTCGGATTGGTGAGATACGAAGGCGGCAAGACGATAGCGCATTGGTCAATGACTTCGCGACGATGAAAATTCGAAAGCAAATCGCTTCGACGCGAAATGAATTTCACACGATCCGACTCATCCAACTGCATTCCAAGAACGACTTTGCTAATTTCCAACTGAATCGTCGTGGGATTTTGGGGATCGATCGGCAATGTTTTGATCTCACTATAGATGTTCCCAGGGCCGTCACAGGCATTTGGGAAATAGATGTCATGGTCCAGTATAGCCTGAATCCGGTAATTACCGGCAGGAATCGTAGAAAGCTTTCCCGGAAAGCCATTAGCCGAATCGTCGATGACTCGAGTTTCACCCGGCGCGAAATCCTTTACATCCATCGCAAAGAACGGTTGCGGACGAAACCAGTCCAGCGATTGCATTGGAATGGTTAAATTATGAACCGAAGTATAAACAAACAGCCGTCCGCTGATCGGCTCTGTCGTGGCAGACTCGGCAAGCTTTATTTCGAAACGCAGCCCTTCGGCGAAACTGACTGAATCGAACAAAAACGCCAGACCACAAAGAAGGGCAAAGTGAATTTGGCGGGTAATCATGAAAATGCCTTTACCTATGCGATCCCTTAGTATCGCGGCACCGAAGGGTCAATCTGCTGTGACCAAGCGTCGATACCGCCACCCATGCTTTGTGCAGTTTTGAAACCGATCTGCCGCATCCAGTTGGCAACGCGCATACTTCGTCCACCGTGATGGCAATGAACGACAACATGTTTACCCGAGTAACTGCCGAGCTCAGCGGCGCGCGACTGGATTTCGCTCATGGGGATGAATATGGCTTGATCGATTTTTGCCACTGCGTACTCGGTGTCTTCGCGGCAATCGATGAGAACAAAATCTTGACTATGATCGATCCAGTTTTTTACAGTCTGGACGTCAACTTCCATGGGAGCCGTTTCGTTTGGTAATTCACAACGCGTCATGTTCAATACTCGTCGAATAAGAATGTTTTGATAATTGTTTTTGCGAAATTAGTAACACACGTTAAGCGTTGTCGAGCAATTCGACAGCCTTAAACTTTTTGCCTTCAAGCATTTCCAGGCTTGCTCCGCCACCGGTACTAACGTGCGAAACGTCGTCGGCGAACCCAAGTTGTTCGATTGCAGCCGCGCTATCGCCACCCCCGATAATGCTGATTGAATCGCTGGCAGCCACAGCAGCAGCGACCGCTTTGGTGCCTTCGTCGAAGGGAGGCATTTCAAAGACTCCCATCGGTCCGTTCCAAATAATTGTCTTGGCCTTGGCAAGTATGTCGGCGTAAATCTTGGATGTCTTGGGACCGATATCAAGGCCTTCCCAACCCTCAGGGATTTCACCGTTCGCAACAATTTGCTTGTTGCAGTCAGCCGAAAAAGCATCGCCACAATGTGTGTCTACGGGCAGAACAAGTTTCGCACCACCTTTTTCGATGCAAGCTCGCGCCAAGTCCACTTTATCGGGCTCGACAAGACTCTTTCCAACTTTGCCACCTTGAGCCAAAGAAAAAGTATACGCCATCGCGCCTCCAATGAGCACTTGGTCGCAGATCGACAACAAATTATCGATGACTTTGATTTTGTCGGAGACCTTAGCACCGCCCAGGATAGCGACGAATGGTCGTTTGGGATTGCTGATCGTTTCGCTTAGGTATTTGATTTCTTTCTCGACCAGAAAGCCCACAACCATGGGCTTGTTTCCCATAGCCATCGGTACTGCGACCATGGACCCTTCGGTTCGATGGCAAGTTCCAAAGGCATCGTTGCAGTAGACGTCGGCCCAACCCGCGAGCTTGGC
>JANMNK010001078.1:0-3333 GCA_031373875.1 Pirellulaceae bacterium
AAAGTCATCGTTGTCCATTGTTTGATTGTTCCAAGTCGAGTTGGAGGGATTTGCAAATCTTCTGCTTCTACTGGCACTTGGGGTGCAATGATTTCATTAAGGTTTTTGATCAGGGATCTCACGCGTTTTCGAAAAGATATTGTAACGGTTGAATATTTTGTGCGCTTCCTGCTGGATCGGCGATTTAGTACGTGAAGGGCAATTTGCCCGCGAAAAAACAACGATCCACAATCAAATCCAGGGCAAGGGCAACAAACATGTTCAATTTCAATTCGAAAAAACGATCCCACAGAAATTTATCTGAAACTCGAAAGAACCGCAAATTGCTGATGGAAGGCTTGGAAAGCCGAGCCATGATGGCAGCCGACTTGACTGCGACCTTGAATTTGGCTGATCAAGTGCTGCGTATCGAAGGGACCATTCGGAACGATTCGATCATCGTCCGCAACCAAACAGGTCAAGTGAGCGTTTCGAGCATCCAGATTAACGTCAACGATAACGGCGTTATCACCCCGTCGACAAACGTCGCAAGGAATCTGATTTCACGAGTCGAAATTCGTGCACTTGCCGGCGACGATGCCATCACCATGAACGAAGTCGGTATGACAGCCGGACAAGGATTGCCCGTGACGGTTTGGGGTGGTAACGGAAACGACACGATTCGAGGTGGAAGTCGAAATGATCGATTGATGGGCGAAAACGGCGACGACCGCATCTACGGCAATGCAGGATCCGATCAGTTGTTCGGGGCCTTTGCGAATAACGATGTGGAAACGATCGGCGGTAATGATCAGCTTTATGGTGGAGCTGGAAACGACTCGCTACGAGGTGGCCAAGGCAACGACTTGCTCGATGGCGGGGGGAATAACGACACGCTGATCGGCGGAGTGGGCGATGACTCACTGTTAGGCGGTGTGGGTGACGACAAATTAACCGGCAACGCAGGTTTCGATCAATTCGATGGTGGAGATGGAATCGACACAATCGTCGAGAGCGCCGGGTACGCGATGCTCAGCGACATATCGTTTTATTCTTTGACGGATGTCGAAGTGACGGATTCGGTTTCCGGAATTGAAAAAGCCAGTTTGCAAGCAACGGACGTGGGCTTTGGATATACCTATCTCGATGCAACCAATTTCACTGGTCAAGCCACGCTACAGGGAACCGAATTGGCTGATTACTTGTACGGTGGATCGGGTGACGACCAAATCAACGGGATGGGCGGAAACGACTACTTGGTAGGGAATGATGGCCAAGACGGGATCGATGGCGGCGCAAACGACGATTGGCTGGGAGGTGGGGTTGGTGCTGACACGCTGACTGCGGGTGAAGGCAGCGATACGTTCTTTGCTTCTGCGTTTTACGCATTCCTGAGCGATTCCAGCTTCGTAAATTGGGATATCCCATTAGCCGCATACGTGACAAGCATTCTCTCGGGCTTTGAAAGTGCTGTGCTGTATGCCAGTAATCAAGGAAACTGGTACACACTCCTGAATGCAGAAGGATTCAGTGGCCCTACGTCGATGTACGGATCAGACGTCAACGATTACATGTATGGCGGTGCCTCAGGCGACACGCTCTACGGTTATGGCGGGGACGATTACATCGAAGGCCGCGCCGGAGATGACTATGTCGACAGCGGTGACGGAGTCGACTCGGTTTACGGCGGCTATGGAAACGACACTGTCTGGGCAGGCATGGGCAATGATTTTGTTGCAGGCGAATATGGAAACGACGTGATTCACGGTCAAGCAGGCGATGACACCATCCTCGGAGCATTCCAAGGCAGTGCGGCTGAATACGGTGCAGACATTCTCTTGGGCGAAGATGGCAATGATGCGATCTACGGTGGTTGGGGTGATGATACTCTGTTCGGTGGTTGGGGTAACGACACTGTCGTCGGAGAAGACGGAAACGATTTAGCCTTTGGTGAAGGCGGCAACGATCTTGTACTGGGTGCTTACAACGGTTCCGCTGCCGAGTTCGGCGACGACCGGTTGTTCGGAGGAATCGGTGACGACTCAGTCTGGGGTGGTGACGGCAACGACATGATCTACGGCGAAGATGGCAACGATACCTTGGTCGGCGAAAATGGACGTGACAAGTTGTTCGGCGGCTGGGGCAACGACAATATGTGGGGCCAAGACGGTAATGACCGATTATCCGGCGATGCCGGCGTAGACAATCTTTATGGTGGCAACGGGAACGATGAACTGATAGGCGGCGCTGACAGCGACGCAATGTACGGTGGCGAAGGAAGTGACTCGCTCGTAGCGATCGATTCGGGTACAACCGATAGCGTCTTTGGCGAAGCAGGTAACGATACGATTTGGTCCGACCTGAACTTTATCCTTGGATTCATTCCCGTACAAGATGCAATGACCACCGACGCGGGTGACACGATCAACTCGGTTGTCGGTTTTGCGAATGGCGCTGACCGTACGTTGAACGGCGACGCAATCGCCGATCCAACCGATGGCACGAACTACAAGAACTTTAGCAACAACTGGTTGTTTGCAAACTCAGGCCCTTCGCAACACGATGTGGATCAACAAGCTGTTGGGGATTGTTGGTTGATGGCTCCCATGTCGGCGATCGCCTTGGATAACCCCGGCCAGATTCGCGAGTTTGTCGCGGATTTTGGTGACGGAACATACGGCGTCCGCTTGGGTGGCAATTTCTACCGAGTCGACGGTGACCTGCCGACCTGGAGTGCTGGTAGTACCGATCAGCAGTACGCTGGTCTTGGAATCGAAAACAGCCTGTGGGTTGCGATCGTCGAAAAGGCCTACACGCACTTCCGAACCGGAGCAAACACCTACGCTTCGCTGGCAAACGGTGATCCAGCAGATGCATTACGAGCCTACGGTCTTGGTTCAGTCGGCGAAAACTATTTTGCCGCTTCATCGAGCGATGCAAGCTTGGCAAACGATATCTACAGCCACTGGAACAGTTTTCAGAACACCGTTATCTGCACGGGCGCTGTAACGGCAGCTTCGGGTTTGGTTGGCAGCCATTGCTATAGCGTGGTCAACGTGTGGCGAGACGGTTCAGGTAATGTAACGAGTGTCGAACTTCGCAATCCTTGGGGAAGCGATGACACATCCGGTAACCCATTCGTGACACTTTCAGCAGCTCAACTGGGTGCATGTGAAATCTGGGTCGCTTGGGGCAATGCCTAATCGCTGATCAAAGAACGAAAGCGAAAGAAATTGGAAACGGCTGCGGATTGTGATCCGCGGTCGTTTTTTATTGGTGGGTTCCGGAAGTCCCCGGCAAAAGGCTCTTGATCGATGCAATTTGGCCACCAAAAGGCTGTTTGCTCATGAAAAG
>JANMNK010001104.1:0-6470 GCA_031373875.1 Pirellulaceae bacterium
GGCAACCGATGCGTAAGAATCGTATTTAATAATTGCTGAGCTAGTTCGGTCGCGGGAATGACAGCGAGAAGCGTCATCGTAACGAGATAAGCGATTGGTATGTTGGCTACAATCTGAGCAATTACAAACAAGCCAATAAAAAGCCCCGTGAATAAACCGAGCCCACCAAAGTAGATTAGCGAGGCATGTCGCCGCATAAAAGATCCCCACCCATCGGTGATCCGGGTACGATAATGCAGCAGTTTTTCCAAGTCGCGGCGGCCTTCGTCGATCAGCCAAAAACCAATATGCGTCTTCAACTTCTGAAATTCTTCGGGCAGCTCATTCGAGGTCGAGGGGTGGGAACGCTCTTTCTCCGCAAATGTCAGTGCATGCTCCGCAACGGTGGTTTCGGGCACGCCCGTGTGTTTTGAAATATCCTCAATCGCATTGCGATAGCGATTGCGACTTGTAAAATCCATCTCTTGGTAAATCTGCATCGGATCGCGCCGAAGTACTCGTTCACATCGATTTGTTTCTTCGAAGAATGCAATCCAATCCAAAGCACCGATCAACCGCATGCTGGTTATGATGTTGCCCATCGAAACCTGATTGGCGGCAACACGATGTTGTTCAAGCCGACGAAGGTCAGATAGATCCCAACCCAACCGTTGGATATGCCTATCCAACGACTCAATAGCCTCATCCGATTCGGGACGGCGTTCACGTAGCACGTTATGCAAAGCGATCAATGTAGGCGCGCAGCGTAGACTCGTCCCGTCTTGAAAGTCGAATCGATTCTCCGATTCCCAGGTCTTGATGATCTGCTCAACATCCTGAACCGAACGCAATTCCTGAATCAACTGAGAACAAATCGCACGCAAGTTCTCGATCAGAACAAGGCGCAGCATGACAGGGAAGGCCCAAGTCTCCCCGATTGTCAATTCGGAGTTGATCTGGAATTGATCCACAAAGCGAGCAATCAATTCTTCGTCCAAAGCACAATCGCAGTGCGAAGCCAATTCGCGCGCGATTGCATGTACACGTGCCTTGCCGTCGGCGAGTTTTGGGAGTTCGCGAAAGAAAGAACGGGGTAAATGAACCCGGATATCGTGAATCTGCTCTCGCACAACATAAAAATTGTCGAGTAGCCACTCAGCTACCGGAGAGTGCGTTTCGTTCTTACCCGCCCATGTCACACTCAACTGATACGCGCGCTCTATCACATCGACATCGCGCTGAAAATTCGCTTTCCAATTCGCGCTACGATCCGGTGCATTCTTGAAAACTTCTAATCGAACGGCTAACTCACGTGCGTAGGCATCGAGTTGGACCGTCCCCATGGGTTCCGGAGCAGCGGGAGTTGAGAATAGCGTTGTGTCGGAATCTTCAATGGATGTTTGTATTGCCATATCGACTGTAATTTTCTTGGATCGTTACATGGTGGAGATAACGGTTGGTTTGACGGTAAGAGTAAGCAAACCCAGCGCCAATTCGACGCACAATTAAAATCAAAGATACGGCTGGGTATTAGGCCAGCAGGAATGACTGCTGACTCAGGCCTGCTAAGAAATGCAGCGAAATCTTGGATTAGTACAGCTCGGACCGTGCCAATCAATTCAGCAAACTCAGCTGCTTGTACGCGACAGTACGTTTGAAGAACTATTTTCCTGCTGTTCTTCTTGGCGTGATTCGAATCCGAAGCTTAGGATACCGGCAGCCATTGCGGTGTGCGCATTCGTATCCAATCCAGGAATCCTTCGGAGTGCAACTTTCGTCATTGTACCCGATGTGCGACACGTACACACGGCTGTACTTTTATCGCCAAGCTCCGCTCATGTGACACTATGAGATGAGGCAAATTGTGGGTACGCACGAAGTTCGTCTGTCAAACATTCAATCCATGCCTCTCACCAGCAGTCATAGCAAGTTGCTCTCCCCGAACAGTTTTGGCTACGATCTCGCAGCAAATGTACTTTGGGCACGATGCATGTTAGAACAGTCGTTGCTAGGTTACATATCACTGCGAATGAAGTCACTGAGAATGAAGTTTTTGCGAGAAGAAATAGCTGGTGGTTTGCTTGATCAGACGATTTAATTTTTCGTCGACGAGCCTAGAAGATGAGTGCTGCGGACGCTCATCCACCACGAGAGTTTCGTCACCTAGGTAGTCAGCAATTCTCGAAGTATTGCGAATAGGGCTAACGCTGCTATTTCGTTGAAGTTCAGCTATTCTTGGCATAATATTTTTCCATCCTCTTCGTTCCACGCGTCTGGATCCCTCCCGCCGTCTGTTAATCCCTTTACCGCTCGTCCTGGCGACGGGAATCCACGGATACTTAAGAAGCAAATGAAGTGCCGAGGCGACTGTGGAACCGTTGATATGTGCTTTACGTTGAGTTTTTCGAATTCGGAAATAATTTTGGGTGCTTGCTCGCGGACCACCCTGACTGCTCATCGGTCATTTTTCGTTTTTACGATTTCATTTTCGCTATCGTTAATGTTCCGGATCAAACTTATTGGCATTCGAAATTTAACTCAGCAAACGCTAACTTCTTTCATTCGCCCCTTGACGGGACCGACGAACCGCGAACTGACTTGAGATGGGTACAGAAAAATCATCACTCATGCTTATTGATAAAGTACGCAGCGAATGTTCGGGCCGGCACGTGTTCCTTGACGCATGTCGTCGCACCGTGCGGTCTGATCAGAAATCTTCCAGTTGCAGCCGGCAGATCGTGGCTAAAATGACTGCTCAGCAACCGAAAGCATCTTAAATTAGGCGATTCTAATGACACCCCACTGATCGGCACAACTTGTGCATGGCTTGCATTGGTCAACACGGATAGGCCTCTGCACCAATTGATTGGACGAGGCGATTTACACGATTAAACTTTTAGGAGATTTGTTATGAAAAAGCTTTTTTCATTCTTGTTCATTGCAGGCTGCATGACAGCGCCCACCCAATTATTTGCGCAAAAAGTCGATGTTGGTGGTCAAGGATCTGTTGAAGTAAAAGGCGAAGCTGGTCAAGACAAAGTAGATGGCAAGCAAGACGTTGACGCCGCTGCGGACGTATCTGCAGACACTGCCACGGACGACGCCCAAGGTACGGAAAATCAAGACGCGGACGTACGTGAAAACGCTGATGTCAATGCAAATCAACAAGATTCGAATAGCGGACAAGCCGATGTGCAAGGTTCCGTTAACGGTTCTCAGCAAAGCAGCGACGCATCGCTCCAGTCCGAAATCAACCGTTCATCGAACGATGCGAACGTTCAAGGTTCTGCTGATGTCCAAGGTCAAGTCGGACAGGGTGGTGTAATGATGGATGCGAATGGTCGCGTTATGAACAACGGTAGCCAGTTGAATAACGGGACGACTTTGAACAGCGGTACCCAATGGAATACCACCGGCAATCAATGGCAATCCTCAAACGGCCAAGTTTATCAAATGGATTCCACCGGCAATCTTTATTACGGTAATTCGTACTCGTCCAATGGCAACATGGGCTACGGAAGCAGCTATGGCACAGTAATGCCCGCTTCCTGGTCCACAGGTACCACCAACTATCAACCTTCGTCTACGATCTGCTATCAGCAACCAGTTCGCGCTCGTCGTGGACTCTTTCGCCGATTCCGCTGATTCGGGTTCCGAATAGTTAAGCGTTTTCTTTAACTAGTAAAACGCACAGCAGAGGCAGCCCATCGGTTTATCAACTGAGATGCTGCCTCTGTTCGTTTTCGGACTTAGTTCGACGCTGCTTTTAATGGCAAGCAAAAATCGGAAAGCAACATCGCGGCATGGGAAATGCACTTGACGAAGTAGTGGAGGCTATTGCGATCAAGCCTAGTGCATGGTTTAGCTAAAATTTTTGGTGTTGGTGTGCAAGCGTCACGTCTGCAATACATTCTTTGCTGCGGACGAGACGTACGTGCACCGAAAAATATCAAGCCAAACTTTTTAGTAAGACGAACCACTAGCACTTTGCTGCAAAAAAGCAGTAGGCAGCACTTCTTAACAGAGCAATTAAGTTCGATTCTAAATAAAGAGGAATTCACATGGCTACCAAAGTCGATCACGAAAAGACCACACAAGAAACAATTGTTGATGCTGTCGAAGGTCACGATCAACCAATGGAAGAATCTCATCCATATGTACCGGCAGCTATGGTGATGGGCAGTTACCCCATGATCCTTGTCGGATTGATTCTAGCCGTCATTTTGTACTTGGTTATTAGCAGCATGATGGCAAAACCCGTTTCGGACTCTGAGCCTCGCAAGACACTTGAAGTGCCGAATGCTACAGATATACGCAATCCCTAGCGTGCCGCTGCAAATATTTATCATCGAGAGTCATTCTGGCTCTGGTTGAAAATTTGTAGAGCGACGTTATGAAATCGAACTTCTGTCGGTTAAGACCTGCTGGTTCGAAAAGATGTCGCCGTCGCCAGAAGTCGGCGACGTAAGCCACTTGTTTTCAGACGGAGATTAGTAGGGAGTTGATGGAAGCACTACTTGAGATGACTCCCCAAGGCCTCTTCTGTGCTCCGGGCAATTTCTTTGTCGATCCGTCTGTACCTGTCGATCGCGCCGTCGTCTCTCATGCACATTCGGACCACGCGAGGTGGGGCTGTCGGCATTATCTGGGTACTTCGGCGGGCGAGCGTCTGTTACGGATGCGAGTCAATCCGGACGCAGAATTCGCTTTTCTAGAATATGGTCATTCCGTAACAATTGGCGGGATCTCGATCAGTTTCCATCCGGCCGGTCACATGCTTGGCTCGGCACAAATCCGCATTGAGTATCGCGGACAGGTTGCTTTGGTCACCGGCGATTACAAATTGGGTCATGACCCGACGTGCGATTCCTGGGAACCGGTTAAGTGCCATTTGATGATCACAGAATCAACCTTCGGATTGCCGATTTATCGCTGGCAGCCAAGCAACATAGTGTCCGATTCCATTAATGATTGGTGGCGGGAAAATTCATCTCAAGGCAAATGCTGCTTGCTATACGGTTACGCGATCGGGAAAAGCCAGCGGCTTCTGGCAGGTCTAGACCCGTCGATCGGCCCCATTTACTGCCACGGCGCAGTTGAACGGGGGAATCAAGCTTACCGAGAATCCGGAGTCCATCTACCTGAAACCAAGCACGTCGGTTCGATCGAAGGTCGCCACGATTGGCGGGGTGCCATGGTCGTCGCAGTGCCGAGTGCCCACGCGTCGCCTTGGACTCGCAAATTTGGAAACGTTAGCACTGGGATGGCCAGTGGCTGGATGGCTATTCGCGGAGCGCGTCGTCGTCGATCAGTCGACCGTGGATTTATTTTGAGTGACCATGTTGATTGGCCCTCCTTGATGCAAGCCGTCAACGAATGCAATCCGGAAACCGTTTGGGTTACGCATGGTTATTCCGCCGTAGTGGCGCGATATCTAATTGAAATGGGCCGCGATGCGCGAGTCCTTGATTCTCGAACGCGGACGGAAGGCGAAGAGGATGCTCTCGATGAGGAGACGCAATCATGAAACGATTCGCTGAGCTCTACGAGGCACTTGATTCCACGACCAAAACAAACGAGAAAGTAGCTGCTTTATCAAGATATTTTTCAGCAGCGAGTGCTGCGGACGCCGCGTGGGCGACCTACTTTCTTTGTGGCTATAAACTACGACAACTGGTTCCAACAAAGTTCCTTCGTATTTGGGCGGCTCAACAAGCCAACATTCCTCAGTGGCTATTCGACGAATCGTACCATGCTGTCGGCGACCTAGCCGAGACGCTTGCCTTAATTGTTCCGCAGGGTTTGTCGGTTGATGATGAGTCGCTGAGTCACTGGATTGACAATCGTTTGATTCCGCTAAAAAAGATGACGGAACAGGAACAACATGCTGCCCTTTTGTCAATTTGGAATGATACTCCAGTGCAATTGCGGTTGATTGTAATGAAGCTCATCACGGGCGCATTTCGCGTAGGTGTTAGTAAGTCGCTTGTGACGCGGGCGATCGGTGAACAATTCGGTTTGGCATCCGATGCCGTTTCGCATCGTTTGATGGGCGATTGGAAACCAACACCAGAGTTTTTTGCTCGGCTAACGAATCCGGACGTCCAAGACGCAATCGACAGCCAGCCGTTCCCATTTTGCTTGGCCCATCCAATTGATGCCGAAGTCGAACCGCAAAGTTTTGGTAACGTCGATGACTTTGTAGCCGAGTGGAAATGGGATGGTATTCGAGGCCAAGTCATCCGGCGAGGACATCAGACTTTCATTTGGTCGCGAGGCGAAGAACTAATGGAAGGCCGGTGGCCTGAAATCGAATCCGCTGCAAAGCATCTGACAGACGGAACTGTGCTCGATGGCGAAATTCTCGCATGCACAGACGATGGGCAAGTACTGCCATTCGCACAATTACAAAGGCGTATCGCCAGAAAATCGATTGGCAAAAAATTGCTTGCCGAAGTGCCCATTGTATTTCATGCGTTCGATTTGTTGGA
>JANMNK010001141.1:0-3388 GCA_031373875.1 Pirellulaceae bacterium
CTCTTGGCTTTCGCCGGGAAAACAGCATGGAATGGCCATGGAGAGCATTGATCGGTTGGTCAATCTCTATAACTCCAAAGACCCAGTACTTCGCCGTTTTCGATTTGTTGACTTTGCTAGGCCTATCGCTGCTGGTTTTACTGGTTTCCAAAATACAGGTGATCCGCGACAAACGATGCCATTAGCTTCTCAAGATCGAGTCGCGCAATTCGACTGCGGCAGCCAGCTTGGCTCGACGCATGATGAAAAGAGCTATTACACGAAATGCCCTTGCTTCAAGCGGGCGGTTAAGAACTTGTTCTCCGAAGAATAGGCGGCTCGTCGCGCTCATTTCTCGATATTTCAAGGCGTGCTCATCTTGTCTGTGGCTGAACTTTTTCGAAATAGCCATGCCCTTCATAATGGCGAATGGATGCCATTGCGTTCCGTGACGTGGTCAATCTCGGATTTTGCATCCACGCATGCTGCGATCGTCGTCGAGCGACTGCGGACGATCGGGGGGCAGTTGTTCGCTGTCGATGCACATCGGGAGCGGATGATTCAAGGTGTGCAGTTGCTTGGGATTTCTGGTGCAGCAGATCTTTGCGGCGATTTGTTCCATAATATTCTTGGGCAGTTACTCGCCAAGAACGAGGAACTCGTAGCAACTTGCGGGGATGTGGGAGTCGTGCTGCTGGTTTCGCCAGGCGATCCAGGAATTGATGGTAGTGAAGAAATGTTTCCGACCATCTGTGCCCACCTGATTCCGATTCCGTGGGAACGATTAGCTTCGTGGTATCAGACTGGATGCCAACTTAGAACGGTAGAGCCTCGCAATATCCCGAAGGACTGCTTGCCGACGCTGCTCAAATCCCGCAATCGGCTTCACTATTACATGGCAGACAATGAAGCGAAGAAACTTCAGCCGGGCAGCGTCGGTTTGCTGCTTGATGTAGATGGGTCCGTCTCGGAGACTTCTATAGCAAGTATCCTTTTAGTTACCGATTCCGGTCAGGTACTTTCGCCAAGGCGCGATCGCATTCTGTCCGGAGTGTCGCTAGGTTTCGTAGCGGAAATCTGTGACCGACTGGGGACCCCCGTCCAAGATACAGCGTTTGCGGTTGAAGATATCAGCAAAGCGTCCGAGGTGTTATTGGTGGGTACAACCGGCTGCCTGTGGCCCGCCGTTTCGCTTGACCAATTGCCAATCGGCACAGGAAAACCAGGGGCAGTCTACACGAAGATCCGTGACCGCTGGATCGAGCAAGTCAAATTTGATTTTGTGCGGCAAGCAATTTCGCGAACGGCTACTCTGTCGCAATTGGGATGAACCCATATCCATTAGACAGTAGCTTCGCTGCAACCTCCAACAACACTTGAAAGACTCGACCGCTAATTAGAAGGGACGGCGGTATGAAGGATAGTAGTTGGAGTGGTAGTGGCCTTGGTTGTAGTAGCCTCGTGGCGGTGTGTAAGTCGGCACGTTTTCATGAATGATGATGTTGGTAGGCTGGCGCACTGGATAGCTATAAGTCGAAACTTGAGGCCGGGAGTTTAGCGGAGCATTTTGAAGCGTCGAGATCACGCCCTCGCTCACGCCTTGTTGGTGCAAATAGATGATCTCCGAAACTTCCAATCGACGTTCGACGCCCTTTGTTTGAATATGATTCATGATGACACTGTCCCCTACTCCACTACGGGACATGGTGATCACTTCGGCCATCGTCACACCGCTTCTCTGAGCGGTGTTCAGTTGCTGCTGCTGGGCATATAGCTGATGCTGTTGCATGTGCAACTCATGTTGATAATACCGTTCCTTGGCAATTTGTTTATCCTTAACGTTCCCGATAACGCCACCAGCAATCGCACCTACCGCGCCTCCGATGAGAGCGCCTTCCGGGGTTTCCTTGTTCTGATGGCCAATCACGCCGCCGATGACAGCGCCTGTAAGTCCGCCGACTACCGCTCCTTGGCGTGTTTTGTTCTGAGCAACTGCTTGCGAACTTATAACGGAGGTCAGTGCGATAGCGACGATGAACTTCTTCATAGCTCAACTCAAATTCAAGATTTTATGGAATGCGACTGGTAAAGAAACAGGAATTGCGATTCTCAGAAAGATTCGCTGCTCCGATGTTTTGCTAAAGAAGTTTTCGGCAGACTACATCAGGATTGGTGAGTCAAGTCAATCGCGACCGCAAATTCCCACAAGCGATCGCAAAAATAAACGGCAAATGAGCTAGCATTACGACGTTTCGAGAACTTCGTCTTGCTCGCAACTATTTGATTTTCGATTTTCCCAGCAATGTACTTCTTGCCTGAGCCAGCATTACTGGCGATCGCTGTCTCTGCGATACATTTGCCAACTCGCACGGATTTGTTTCCGATGCCGAGTACTTCTTTTCGCGGGCGTGATTATTGGAAATGGTGTTTGCGTCAAACGTCTCGATTGCTAGACTTGGCCCCCGTGCGAAATTGAATCGCGTTCTTATGCGTACCAAGGATGGTTGCATGTACAAATTATTGCTTTGTTGGCGATACCTTCGAACTCGTTGGATTGCATTGGCCTCGATTGTTTCTGTAACACTGGGTGTAGCCACCTTGATTGTGGTAAACAGTGTGATGGATGGATTCGCCAAGGAAATGAATGATCGCATTCACGGCATCTTGAGCGATGTGGTGATCGAAAGTCATTCGATGTCGGGCATTCGAAACCCGCAAGACTGGGAAACCGAAATTCGTCGCGTTCTGGGGCCGCGTTTAGAAGGCATGACGACGGTTATTACCGTACCAGCCATGTTGACGTTTCAATTCAATGGTGCCGCTCATACGCAACAGATTAACTTGATCGGCATCGACAACAAGTCGTATGCTTCGGTCAGCGATTTCAGTCAGTACCTTTTGCATCCGAGCAATCGCGAGCAAATATCTTTTGACCTACGCGAATCGGGTTATGCGCCGGACAGGCCGAATTTTCCGGAATGCGGATGGCTTTATCGAATCGTCATGGCGCGACGTCAAAAGGCTGAGGCACAAATTCGAGCTGACATTGAGCGAAGCCAGCAACTAAACAAACAGATCCAGGAAATTGGAGACAACGCCCAAACCACTGGAGAATCAGCACCGCAAAGCGACGTGAACGCAATCGCGGCTCAAGGCCCGTCGATCGGTGCATCTGCGTCCGATGTCGGAAGTTTTCGATTCGATCCCGAAAAAGAAACGCATACAGGTGTGGTTCTAGGCATAGGCATTGGCAGTATCCGTTATCGCGATCCGGAAGGAACACTCGTGGAGCGATACGTCTTGCGACCCGGAGATGACATCAGCATAGCGATGCCCGGTGCCGGTACGCCTCCACGAGCAATTGATGGTTTGTTTACGGTCGTTGATTTTTACGAAAGCAAAATGAGTG
>JANMNK010001165.1:0-4713 GCA_031373875.1 Pirellulaceae bacterium
TGGAGAATGCGAAGTGGTCGATGTACGTCCTGACGCAAAATCGCAGCAAGTCGCCGAACAGTTTGGATTGGTTCACGACAAAGTCGCTTTCCTGTCGCACTGCGGTTCGAGAGGGCTCGGGCACTCATTGGCCATGGGCCAGTTCAAGACGCTGAGCGACAAGTTTCGAAAGTCCGGAACGGCATTCCCTGCTGGCGACGCGCAGTTGGTGTATGCGGAAGTCGGCAGCCCGGAAGCGTTTGACTACCTTTGCGATATGGCCATCGGTGCGAACTTTGCCACCGTGAATCATTTGTTGATCAACGCATTGGTGCTAGATGCATTCGAGCAAGTTTTTCCCGGTGTTCGCGGACAATTGGTTTACTTTATCAGCCATAATATCGCCAAGCAAGAACATGTCGACGACCAATTGCAGTGGGTTCACCGCAAAGGTGCTACGCGAGCATTTCCGGCTGGACATGCAGAACTCGCGCGAACGCCTTTTGCAGAGACAGGGCACCCAATCTTGTTGCCAGGTAATCCGGTCGATGGTTCGGCTGTGATGGTTGCATCTGCGGGAGCTGCAAAGTCGTGCTTTAGCGTCAACCACGGTGCGGGACGGATGATGAGTCGAAACGCTGCGAAGAAGAAACTTGACCAGACCACGATCGATAACGATTTTCGCGAAGCCGACATTTTGAGCAACTGCCGGTTTTACCCCAAAGACGAAGCCCCGGCGGCTTACAAGGATTTCAACGAAGTTCTCAAGAGCGTCGAGCTTGCCGACCTAGCCCACGAAGTCGCCCGCCTGCGAGCGCGTTTCGTGATCAAAGACGGCGGTCCTGCGGATGATTAGATCGTGCTTGCCCGAAGGATTTTGGATGGGTTTCGAATGGCATTAGTATTTCGAAATTGTTGAGTGAGTAAGGTACACAGCTTCTCCAAGCAATTTGCCTTGAGTGAGCCATTAAACCAAGCGAATTCGAAGGGCTTATCAAATCACCTCGTGATTGGAACAAGACTTGAGAACGCATAGCACTGCGTCAATCTCTTTGGTCATTACAAAGAACGCTGCTATAATAAAAGGCGGCGCTTACATCTACGGAACGCGGTATGCGAAGCCAAGTTTTCGGCATTAGAGGAGCTTAAATTGAGCAAGACAATTCACGCAATCTATGAGAATGGCGTTTTCCGGCCCGTTGATGCAGTTGATATTCCTGAGAATTCGAAAGTGGAGTTTGAGGTGCGATTAATTGGCAAGCCGACTACTTGGCCTGAAAACTACTTTTCTCAAACTGCGGGCTCGTTTGAAGACGAAGTGTTTGATCGCGCACCGCAAGGTGAACTTCCCCAACGAAGCGATTGGCAATGAAATATCTGCTTGATACCAATACTTGGATTGCTTATCTAAAGAATCCAGCTAGCAACATCAAAAATCGCCTCGCATTGCAATCGCCACAAAATATTGTGGCGTGTTCCATAGTGTTGGCGGAGTTATTGCACGGAGCAGAAAAGTACGGCAATAGAACTCGTCGACAAGCGACCGTTCATCAACTGCTCGCGCCGTTTGATTGTTTGCCGTTTGACGAGTCAGATGCGGTTATTTACGCTGCCATTCGACATACACTTGAAGTACAAGGACAAATTATTGGTCCGTACGATTTGCAGATAGCAGCGATTTGTTTGCGGCATGGCCTGACATTGGTGACAAACAACACCAGTGAATTCTCGCGGGTAACCGGTCTAGCATTGGAAGACTGGTATTAAGAAGATCGCGCCCCCATAACCAGAGATTGGGAAGTCGCCCGCCTGCGAGCGCGCTTCGTGATCAAAGACGGTGGTCCTGCGGATGATTAGCTTTTTTATCGCGCTCAGCCAAAGTACGTCTTGGTCGTTATTTCGAAAACCGGCTGGTCGTCGTGTAGCGAAGTCCTTCCTGGGGATTTGCGCTCTGCGAAACGATCATGGCTTCGAAATCGGGTAACTCTTCTGCTAAATGGCCGCCAAGCTGATGACCGAGAAGGCAGCATGTAGTTGCGGCAGCGTCGGCTTGCATGGAAGTCGGTGCGATCACCGAGGCACTAATGGGCCCTACGATACCGATGCCCGTCGCGGGGTCGATGATATGACTGCGGCGGACTCCGTTAACTTCAATGTATTGCCAGAGATCGCCGGAAGTGGCAATCGCTTGATTGCAGAGGTTCACGAATTTCAGCGAGTCGTTTTCGCCCGCAATGGGGCCGACCATCACTCGCCAACCGGCTCGCCCGGTAGGAGCGTCACCGCAGTGGATGTCGCCACCTGCTCGCACCATACATTGCTTGAATCCCGCATCGTAAATGACCTGAAAGACACGATCGACGATATATCCTTTGGCGATCGCGCCGAAATCAAGCTTTATTCCCTCGCGGTCGATCATGCACGTTTTTTGTTTGGGATCGAGATTGACATGGCACCAGCTTGAATTGGTTAAGGCAGCGGTTATTTCTTCCTCGGTAGGTATTCGTTTCGCTTTGCGAGCACGACGCCAAAGAGATGTCAATGATCCGATGCTCGCATCAAATTTTCCTTCACTAGCTTTGTTCCATTGGTCTGCTGCGACCAGGACGGTCCAAAGCTCCTCGGAAACCGAAGTTGATTTTCCAATCTTATCCGTGGCGGTCAATTGAACTGTTTCGCTATCGGGATCGTAATCGGTAAGAATTGCAGTTACGCGATCCGCTTCGCTCCTCGCTTTTTCAAAAACTGGCCGCAACGATTCAGCGTCCTTCGCAAAAGCTTGCAGCGACATGGTCGTGCCCATTGCTGGAAACGACCACTCAAAACCTTGCGATTCGTTGCCGCTAGATTTTGGGTTAGTAGAATCCGGAACATTCGAGTCTGGGTTCTTGGGGACTGCGTCAGTAGAAGACTGCCAAGCGAGTGTAGGCTTTGCGAAAATCGCGAGGAAAAAGACCAATGCCAACGTGGTAAGTAATCGAAGCATTAAAAACTAGGCCTTTCCGGTGATTGCAAAATACGGTTGCTTGTGTCATTGTATCTTGAAAGGTTCAAAAGAGAACTTTCCTACCTTTCGGTTCCCCCACAGCAATTTCATCGCATCGAGCCAAACCCACGTTTCAAAGCTTTGAATTAATAAGCGTTGGGGAAATTGGTTTGACGCACATTCGGCAGGAGTAGTGTTACGGAATGTTTTTGTTTCTGAGTTCGAGTTTATTAATGCAGACGCGCACGGTAGCACTGTTTTCCATCACTATTTTACTTGCTGCATTGTCGTGCATGAGTGTCGTTTCTGCACAAGAAATAGTCCCGTTGGTGGTTAAGAATTCGGAAGCGGCCTCTGAAGCCGAGATGAAACCGTACGTCGACTTGATCGAACATACGGAAGCCAAGATTGAAATGCTGCCGATCCCAGGTGGCAAATTCATAATGGGTAGTCCCGAATCAGAACTGAATCGCAGTGAAGCCGAAGGGCCGCAACGCGAAATCGAATTATCTCCTTTCTGGATGTCCAAATGTGAAATTACTTGGGACGCTTACGACGTATGGATGTCGGACTTGGATATTTTTCGCCGGGAGCAATTCAAGTTCACATTGACCCCGCGCGATCATTTAGCGGATGTATTTCAAATCAGTCAACCTACAAAACCTTATACCGACATGTCGTTTGGTATGGGAAAAAAAGGATTCCCCGCCACGTGCATGACGCAACACTCGGCACGCACATTCTGCAAATGGTTGTCGGCCAAGACGGGGCGATATTACCGACTCCCGACAGAAGCTGAATGGGAATACGCTTGCCGTGCCGGCACAACAACATCTTACTCGTTCGGTGACGATCCATCGGAACTCGACCAATACGCTTGGTTTGCCGACAATGCCGAAGGCGTCTACAAAAAAGTTGGCAAGAAAAAACCAAACGCTTGGGGATTGCACGACATGCACGGCAACGCGGCCGAGTGGGTTTTGGATGAATACAAAGAAGAAGGCTTTCCGGAACTTGCACCAAGCGAAAACCGCGACCCGTTAGTCGTTCCGATGACCCTCTACCCGCGAGTCGTGCGTGGCGGCGGTTACGAGCACACGCCCGAACTGTTGCGCAGTGCAGCCCGCGAACCCTCGACCGAAGACTGGATCGCTCAAGACCCCCAGTCGCCAGTGAGCATCTGGTACTTGACCGACGCCCTCCATGTCGGCTTTCGCATCGTACGTCCCTTAACCGTGCCGACGGCCGAAGAGCTGGAAAGCAAATGGGACAAGTCCGAACCGGTCCAACGCGAACGCACAACTCCCAAGCTTGAATAAATCAGCACACGTATCTTCACTACTTTTACAACTTCGTTCTCACTCCTTCCTTAACGACCCGCAACGTATCAACAACTGCAAAGGAAATCACCATGTCGGACAAGCTCATCCTTCCAAACGACTCTCGTCGCAATTTTATAAAGACCACCGGAGCGCTGGCGGCTACGGGTACACTCGTGTCGAGTGCTTCGCGTTCCGTACACGCTGGCGAAGACAACACAATCCAAGTTGCGTTGATTGGCTGCGGCGGTCGCGGAACGGGTGCCGCTTCGAACTGCTTGTCGGTCAACAATGGGCCGATCAAATTAGTAGCGATGGCCGATGTGTTTCCAGACAAGCTCGAATCGAGTTACAACCAAGTCAAACGCGACTTCGGCGATAAAGTCGACGTACCCGAAGAGCGACGATTCGTTGCGTTCGATGCTTACA
>JANMNK010001170.1:0-8314 GCA_031373875.1 Pirellulaceae bacterium
GCCGCCATAGCCCCTCGCGGTTTCTTTTCCAGTTCACCAACGCGCGACGATAATTTTGAAGTGAACGGAGTCCGCAAAGCGATCACCGAAGCGCACAAGATCTACAAACTGCACAATGCCGACGATCAACTGCAAGTGCGCTATCCCGATTCCCAACACGACTTCCCAACCGAAACTCGTCGCGAAGCGTATCGCTATCTCGACAAATGGCTCGCAACACCCGCGCCAAGTCGGCCTTGACGATCCGCTCAGCCAATTCGTTTACTGAACGTCGATACCGACAAGCTTGACGGCTCGTTGCGGTAGCTTCCGCGAAAAATAATTAGCTGCCTTTTTCAAGTCCTCAAGTAGCTGCAATTGCTCGGCTTGCATACCGTCGTTCAAACTCAAAAAAACTTTGCCAGTCACATCACCTGCCAGATCCGTCGACGCTTCGATCGAGGTTGGAAAAGGCCAACCACTGAGTAGATCATTTCCTGAAAGAAGTTTCGCAACCGGCGTTGGCTCAAGAAATGGACTTAGTTGCTTTGGGGACATTTCTTGGATCATCCGAGTACTTGAGTTGATCGTCGCAGCTAACAGCTCACTTCCAAATTTCGACTTTTCCTCAGCCGTCGCTCTTAAGTCTACGGACGCCGAACTGTCATTCGACACGATATGCTCAATGCCCGTCCGTTCCGTCTCTTTGCTGGTCCATTGTCGCGAATACATAGCAACGACCGCAACCAGAATTGCAGCGGTCGCTAACGACCACGGAACCGCACGAGACGCGATAGCCGAGCGAGTATTGTTGCCAGCTAGATTCAATCGAGTGCCCGCCGAAAGTGATATGGAAGTAGACTTTGGCTGAATCTCGCCCGTCCACTCTACCGCATCCAACCGAAGTCGATTCGCTAATTCCGCCGAACGTTCCGCAAACAAACGAAGCGATTGATCGTGGCGCATCAAGAATCGAACCCATGCTGGAATTGGTTTCACTTTATCCAAAGAGCGACTGATAAACCATTTTGCGATATGACGTATCATGAACGAGTTCCTTTTGACCGAGCATCCGCTCGAGGAATTGGGAGATCGCTTCCTGCGCTCAGTTTGTCGACCATGACTAATCTAGCCCGATGAAGCAAGACGCGTACACCGACTTTCGATTTTCGCATGACTTGCGAGATTTCCTCAACCGACAAGTCTTCGCCGTAGCGAAGCCACATCGCCGTGTACTGATCGGCGGTCATAAATCGGTGGGCATAAGACCATAGGTTGGCGACTTGCTCGGTACCTTCCATCACAACGGCAGGATCGGGAGCGATGTTGGAAGCCGCATCGTCAAACGTTGAAGTTGACCGGAAAGAAAACCACGGCCGATTCTTTCGGGCATGATCTTGTGCGACCCGAAATGCAATTGTGTAGAGCCAAGTCGAGAACTGATACTTGGCATCGAAACGCGAAATGTTTGCAAACGCTTTTGCGAGTGATTCTTGCGCGATATCCTCCACATCGGCATATCGCCCACCCGTTCTGCGCTGCAGGACCTGCAACAAGCGAGGGCGAAAACGCAAAGACAGCTCCGAGAAAGCATCCTCGCAGCCGCCTACGGCGAGTCGAACCAATTCCATGGTATCGACATCGCTGGAATCTAACATGGTACTGTCGTCGGCCAAGCTCATTGCTGTTTCTTATCGATTAGAGATTGTCGATTTCTTTTTCGATAAGCTTGACGACTTCTTCCGATTCGAAAATTGCTCCAACGCTGACAGTTGTGCCATCGCGATTGGCTCGCAAATCTTGAGCAAATCGATGAAACATCTTCAGCTCTTCGTTTTCTGGATCAGCCGATTGTGCGAATCCGACCATAGCAATCAAGCCTTGTAACATCTGTTGCAATTGCTCTGCTTGTTTCTCATTGTTCGCCGTCAATGCGAGAGCCACATCAATTTTGCCAGCAGCTTCGCTAACTTTAAAATTCAAGTTTTCAAGCAGTTTGGCGATGTTCGCTTGTGGACCCTTATCCGTGTGCTCAGTCGGAATATCGGACACGTGGAGACTGAGCATCGCGTTGGGGCTTGGTGAAAATGCATACCCCTTTTGGTCAGCAGAATGCGACTTGCCGTCCATTTGATCCAACAGACTAATGATAGTGTCTTCGTTCGGCGAAAGCACCAAACACTTCATTCCTGACTTGGCTGTATGCGTTGCTCCGTAAACACGCGTATCCGAATCCGGTGACGCAGAATGGATCTGATAACCGCGATGGTCCTTGGTGGAATATCCTGGCAAGCTCAGCATGAGGCCATCTAGATTTCCAGTTGTCTTTCTCATGGACACGATAGCGACAAGCGATTTTTCTGGGTTCTCAAATTCTGAAGCGGCCAGAGTAACGCTTTGGATTTCTGTGAACGGATCAAATCCAAGCATATCGACAATCTTGTTCATATCCGGACCTTCGCCACCAGACGAATTCTTCCCTATTTCCTCCATGGCCTTTTCTTTGACCATCGAAAATATCTTGCCCCCGAAAGCCGAACTACGAAAAGCCTCGAGATCCAGTTGCAGCACAAACTTGGTATCGCTTGGCAAACTGAGTGACACAGCGTCGTCAGCCATGACATTCGAACTACCGCTCGCCAGTGCAAGCAAACTGCCTGCGAGAAAACCATAAATTCTTTTCAACATGTATCCACCTCCCCAGAGATCACTTATGTCAGCCACTCGACGCCATTCGTTTCGTGTTGCGTAATCTTGTACGAAAACGGCAAACGAAGTGTTACAATGAAAATTCTAGAATTCGATTTTTGAGCTCGTTTAGAGAATTTCGCGATTATTTCCTAGTCATTCGCGAGATAATAAGCGTTCGAATCGAACTTCAGGCAGAGTTAATCGTTAGGGCTGAGCGTATGTCGTTAATGGGAGAAAGATATCGCTGAATAGAGTGAATCGGGAAAAACGAAATCGGTTTAAAGCTCCCGATTATTATCGCACGGCCCAATGGGGCCATGCTACACATCTTTGTAACATGGGCCCATTGGCCCGTGTCCGACTGTATCATGCGCGCACTGGCCCGTGTGTCTGAAAACCATGACAAATCGCATGATCCTTAATTCAACTCGCACGGCCCAATGGGGCCATGCTACGCATCTTTGTAACATGGGCCCATTGGCCCGTGTGCTTTGAATCGTTGTTTATTCATCATTGATCAACGAAGCCCCATCCAAGCGATTCCCAACTAGCATCGATCCACCGCATCCAATCTTGTCGCGGCACACTTGCCAACCGCGGGTTACTACCTATGTACTGCACTACACGATATAGATGCTCTTCATCGCGGATAATTCGGTCATACGACTCCTGTTCCCATAAGTTTCCCTTTGCATGCGTGTGCTGATTAATAAATCTGGAAACCGAGCTCTTGATCGACCCCAATTCGTTCTCCAGCAAAACTCCGGCGAACGGTCGTAAAACTAAATGGCAGTGATTTGCCATAATCACAAAGCAACCGACTTGGTACCGAATACTGTTGTAGTGCAAAATCGCACGCTCTAATTCTTTCGCGAACACTGGTTGCGAGAACCAACATTCCCCTGAGCCTGCATCCATCCATTTTTCGACCAAGCGAAATATTTCATTTGCGTAAACAGTCCATGCCTTCTCGTTACGCGGAGTTGGATGTTTTGCTGCTAAATCTCGACGCAGTGATTCGAGCTCTTTTTTCTTAGCTAACGGAAGGGCGTCGGCGAGGTGGAAGGTGACAAAATACGTCGCACCTTCTTGTCGCCAATGAGGCAGGTTTCGCGAATACATTTCGATGGGTAAGTCGGGATGTAATCCTCGAAAGCCGGGTGGCGACGGTAGGTTGAACATCGTGAATTAGAGTGGTGAGGTGACATTGTTTTAATTGATGCACGGCCCAATGGGGCCATGCTACATGTATTGAGGATTTTAGTGGAGTTTAGGAGCGTATAGCAACGCGGCTATTTCTTATTTTGAGCGGCACGGCCCAATGGGGCCATGCTACATAACCCGATTGTAACATGGGCCCATTGGCCCGTGAGTATGAAGACATGCCCGATTAACCCGTGAGATCCAGTTAGTCCGTGAGATCCAGTCGCGTTAGATGGTTCGACGACTGAGATATACCAAACTGTTGGAGTTTTCAGGACAATCGGAATAAACGGAACTTGATAGGTTCTGGGATTGGGCGTGTCGTGATTCGGTTTTGATTGGGACCTTAGTGAAAGCTAGGTTTGTGCGATTGAGAAGCTGAATTTTTCGAGGTCAGTTTTTGAAACCCGTTTTCCTGATGCAAACAATTGCTGCTACTATAGATCGTTCGCCAGTTCAATGGTCATGGGTACGTCGCTATTTGCGTTGTGCTCTTCCAGTTTGCTTGCTGTGCTTTCTCTTTTATCGCACGTCGGTATCCGTAGTCGACTTAGATCTCTGGCACGAAATGGCGTTGGCGAGGGAATCGATCCAGCAAGGCTCTGTGCCGTGGACGGATGACTTTGCGTATTCTCCGACTGTAGAAACCGTCGTGCATCATGAATGGGCGATGGGACTCATTGCACTCGGCGTCGGCACGGCGTTTGGCTCAAGCGGGTTGATTGGGCTTAAACTAAGCTTGATCTTTGGACTTGCTGTCCTTTGCTGGAAAACTGCTTCCCAACGATGTTCTTCCATGATCCACCTGGCCGTTGCCGCAGGATTGGCGATTGCGTTAGCCGATGCGTCTTTCGCAACCGTTCGCGCTCAGATGTTTTCGTACCTGTTTGCTACGATGTTAATAGGTGGATTCGAGTTAGATAGACAAGGTCGGCGTTGGTGGTTGGTTGCCTTTGTCTGTGCATTTCCTATTTGGGTAAACATTCATGGCGGAGCATTAGTCGGCGCAGCACTCTTAGGTGCCCATTGGTTCGAGCAGCTTGTACGTCGGCAACCGCACTGGCATCTTATCGGAGGCGGGATAGCTTTAATTCCGATGGCTGCAATCAATCCATGGGGATTTGAGTACCACCGCTATCTCGTCCATGCGATGTCTATGCCACGCCCTGCGATTAATGAATGGCTACCGATATGGTCTGGTGGCAATGAACAGACGATCTTTGCCTATGCTGTAACAGCGTTCATCGTCGTCGCCTATGCTCGTCAAGTCGGTTGGCATCGGATGCAAGGCATCGTGATTGTCCTGGCGACAAGCTTAGCAGCGATGAAGAGCATTCGCTTCCTACCGTTCTTTGCAATCGCCGTCGTTGTTTATCTACCGAGTTACCTTCAGTACACGCAGCTTGGCGAAACACTCGAACAATATTGGAAGCGATGGTCAAATCAATTTAGCATTGCGATGGTCGTACTGGCGTGTGCGTTCAGCATTTTCTCTGCGAGTAACGAACCCTTCGTCGCAATCGTTCCCGGTCAACCCAGCATAAAAGCAAGACAGCAACTGTACTATCCGGTCGGGGCGGTCGAATACCTTCGAGCAAATCGTTTTGTTGGCAATGTGCTGACGTCCTACAATCACGGCTCGTATGTGAGTTGGAAACTGCACCCGCAAGCAAAAGTCTTTATCGACAGCCGCTACGAGGTAGCATATCCTCTCGACCGAATCGATGAGCAAACCGAGTTTTTCTTGGCACAGCCGAACTGGCGTGACGTGCTTGAGCGTTATCCCCATGATGTTGTGCTGATACCGACGTCCGAACCGATTTACTTGAAAATGAAATCAGAGACGGGCTGGAAACAAGTTTACCACGATGCGGCATTTGCCATCTTTGCAGACAAATCCATGGATTTGCCCACTCTCGCTTTCGAGCAACCGGCGTACGCGGGCTGCTTTCCATAACTTGGCTCATCACGCAATTCTCATTTCAGACTTGCAGTTACTGCAAAGAGCGAGAGGAATTGTTTATAGTTGTGGCAGCCTAAGTCGTCCCCCGCGTTTTTTCTTCGGCGCGGAAATTGCGAAACCGTGAAAGTGCGATTCATGATCAAGTTTGCCCTGAGACTTTTCGTATTGCAAATAGTTTTCTGCCTTGTCGAATGCTCGCAGCCTTGCGGTGCTGGCGAACCAAACTTTCAAGTTGGATTTGGCAAACACGATATCACGCCGACCGAACCGATTCGGTTGAGCGGCTACGCAAGTCGCACGACGGTTTTCAAATCGATTGCAGATTCGCTGTCAGCTCGCGCGATGGTTTTTCAATCGATCGACGCTGATCACAAAACTTCGGGACAACCCAAAGTACTGATCACGCTCGATTCCATTGCGGTAACTTCCGAGATGACTGCACGCGTCGGCAGTTGGTTACAAGAGACATACTCAGTCCCGCGGGCGGATTTTGTTATCTCGGCTTCACACGCACACACAACACCGCATGTGGCCGATGGATTGGTCAACCTCTACTCCACCCCGTTGAGTGACGAAGAACAAGCGGCAATTAAACGATACACGGATTTTATGTTCCAAGGGATTCAAGCGGCCGTTGCGATGGCCATGGCGAACCAGAAAGCCGCTTCGCTGAGTATTGGAGACGGTACTGCTCAATTTGCAAAAAACCGTCGCGGCATTCGAGGTGTCGTTCGCCCCGGAGTTACCGAAGCCGATCTGGCTCCAGTCGACCATCGTGTTCGAATTTTGCAAGCGACCGATAGCGCAGGCAAGTTACTGGGACTGTCCTATCTGTACGCTTGCCATTGCACTTCGATATCACCGGACATCAATCAAATTAGCGGTGACTGGGCGGGTTTGAGTGCTTCGAGGTTGGAACAATTTTATCCAGGCATCGTAGCATTGCCGGTAATTGGTTGCGGCGCGGACTCCAATCCAGATCCTCGCGGAACTTACGAATTATCGCAGCAGCACGCAGCGGAACTTGTGACGAGCATCCAGACAGCGATTGCGAAGCCTTTCGAAGCCATTCGGCAAGATCCCGCCACCTATTTTGGTTACGCGGGGCTTGCTCCAGAAATTCCAACTCGGCAGGAAATCGAGCAAACGCTGCAATCTCCAGATTACAACCGTCGTCGATGGGCGGAAATCATGATCGAGACGTTGGATCGCAAAGGCCGTTTGCCAGAGTCGTATCCCGCGCCGCTGCATGTATGGCGCTTTGGCGATCAGTTGGATTGGGTATTTATGGGCGGCGAAGTGGTATTAGATTACCAATTGCGAATGCAACGCGAAATGCCAGCGAAAAATGTTTGGGTTGCGGCGTATTGCGACGATGTCTTTGCTTATGTCGCAAGCGAACGCGTTCGGGCCGAAGGCGGTTACGAAGTCGACTCTTCGATGACTTACTATGCCCGACCCGGTCGTTGGCAATCTGGGACCGAGGACTTGATATTCAAACGCTTGCAAGAAATAACCGCCGAAATGCCACGCGAGGATCGGGCAATGACGCCAGCCGAATCGCACGCGGCGATTCGCGTACCGGACGGGTTCACGATTGACTTGATAGCGTCAGAACCCATGGTAGCCGATCCGATCAATATCGCTTTCGGCACAGACGGTCGTGTATGGATAGTTGAGATGGCCGACTACCCACTTGGCAATGAGACGGGGGGGCGAATTCGGTGGTTACGCGACACGGATGGCAACGGACAATTGGATGAGTCGGTAGTGTTTCTTGACAAACTTGGTTTTCCAACCGGTGTCCAACCATGGAAGGACGGCGTGTTGGTTCTCCAAGCTCCCGAAATGTTCTTTGCACGCGACACCGACGGCGACGGCGTTGCCGACGAACGAACGACCTTGATTCGCGGTTTCGCAGAATCGAATCCACAGCATCGTGCGTCAGGATTTGAGTGGGGACTTGATGGTTGGTTGCACTTTGGGTCCGGTATGTCGACCAAGAACCTGGAAGTGATAGCAACCGGTCAAACTTTGCAAGTCAATTCAAGCGACGTACGTTGGAATCCAGTCGACAACCGATTAGAAAAATCTACCGGTGAAACACAGTTCATGCGAACCCGCGACGAGTGGGGAAATTGGTTTGGCAATTCCAATAGCTTGCCGATGTATCATTTCGTAATCGACGAAAAGTACATGCATCACCGGCATTTGGCGAACGAACCAATCAAAAATTTGTTGTACCCTGCCGTCGCTCCACCTGTCTTCCCGCGAAGTCGTACTGTGGATCGGTTCAATGATCTCCACGCCCGAAACCGCTTCACCAGTGCTTGCAGCAGTATCATTTGCCGCGTCGAAGGACTTGGCAAATCGATGCGGGGCGCTGCACTGATTTGCGAACCAGTCCACAACCTCGTCGGCCGATACCAAGTCGAACAAGAAGGAGTGTCTTTCCATGGCAGCCGGTTTCCAGAGGAT
>JANMNK010001179.1:0-3301 GCA_031373875.1 Pirellulaceae bacterium
CACTCATGGTTGATCGCCGGTCCGCAGAAGAAGGCCTGTACGATGGATTAACCTATTCGCGCTAACAGTAGCTAGTTAATTTAAGTGGGTGTAAAACATATGAATAATTGTAAATTTGCGTTTCAATCGAATAGCTGAAAAGAACCTGGAGGCACTGAAATGGCGGGTCCAACTGTGAACGGTAATAACCCAAAGACAAATTCCGAGTCCACAACCAGCGCCGAAAGGAGAGTCGATGTTCTGGAATCAACAATCCTCGCATTAAAAGAATCGAACGAATTGCTTCGGAAAAGGCTTGAGGAGACTGTCGAGAAGAAATGGTTTTGGCCAAGGTTTATGTTTTTCATCGTCACAACCATCTTCACGGGTTTTTTTGGCGCCAATCTCTATACCCAATACGTAAACATGGGTGGGTTGGATGTTGCGACGGACAATCTCAGAACAGCTATCGACCTGAGTAAAACGGACATGAAGACTGTTAAGGACGAAATGCATGAAGTCCGTACTGAGTCCGTAAAGAAACTAGACCAACTGCGTGATTCAATCATGGAAAACGAGGTATTGGCGCACAAGCTATTGACAATGATTACCTTGGGCAGGTCTTATTTAATCGAGCAAAGAGCGCCAAAGGTATCACTTGGAATTGCAAATCGGGCTGCCGCGATGTTTGAAAACAAGCTAAATGAGAGCGCGAGTGATGGACGAAAGACAGCGGTTTTAGAACAAATTGGTCCGTTGATTTACGGTCTCAAAGCAGAGTCTGCTTGGCAATCAAGTGATATCGATAATTTAACAACCGCCGTTGACGGATTAGCGCAGTCATGTGGGAAGGGAACCGCTTGCGATTTCGTTGAACGAACGCGGTACGAAGGTCTCTTAGCTTTAATGCGCGCAAACGAATTAAGTGATCCAGCGCGCTCGGTCGAGCGAAAGGTTCAATTGATGGTCGCGGCCGAGTCGTTTAGATCAGTCTTGGCAGATAGTGACGGACACGACTGGGCGATCGTCCTTCGTGGTATTACATTGCTAGATTGGGGGGACGCCACGAGTGCCGAAGACTCGTTTAGTAAACTTGTAAAACGATATCCAAAAGAAGTGCTCGATCGAATGCCTTCCGATGTTCGGGCACGGGTTGAGTTAGCAGTTGCAGGCGAGTACTTGGCGAAAATCGCGATGAAATCGGACATGAGTGTCAGTCCGGATTTCCAATGTAATATTGAAGTCGGCGCGATTGGCGTTTCAGAGGCAACTGAGGTTGTAAAGTGTTTGACCAGCCTCATTAAACGACGAACCGAAATAAATCCTGAAAGTCGACAGGCAAATTATTTTGGATTATTTGCTGCCAAAATTATCGCGTCAATCGAAAACGCATCGCAACTTGGAAACTGTGGCAAGTCTGAATGTGTTGGCTGCGCGCCCAGTGCGACACAATCAACGGCGTGGCATTCTTTGAGCGACTCAATTAGTGCAGACATCAAAATACGTTTTGGGCTTCGCGACCAAATTGACTTGCCGCCGTTATCTCGAGATCCTAAACTGGCAAGAGTTGATGCTAATGGCAAGCACACAATGGTCCGAGTTAAGTTAATAACTGAACAACGGACAAAAACTGTCAATGAAAATGGCGCGACTATCGAGAAAACTTACGAGGTCGAAGTTCCATATCAGGAAGAAATTGAGTTTTCAGATGCTTCCGCAATTACTGAAGACCGATACATCGCTTTCGATCAGAGTCAATTCGCAAACCAGTCGTTAGTTGCTCCACCCGCACCGGCCGAAACATCCGGGAACTAAAAAAACGAGGTATCGCTTCATGAATTAGCGAATAAGATTCAATAAAATGTTTACTCGACCGGGTACTTCTGCGCGTTTCGCTTCATTTTGGCTGCCAGAGCGGTAGAAAGATCGATCTCAAGGCAATTCGCCATCGCCAAGACATAAGCCAATACGTCGGAAAGCTCTTGGGCGATTGGATGATGCGCATCGACTTTTCCACAATAATCGCGGGATTCGTCATTGGTCAGCCATTGGAAATGCTCGATTAATTCCGCTGTTTCGACCGCAATCGCGGAAGCCAAGTTTTTGGGGTCGTGAAAACGATGCCAGTTTCGTTCCGCAACGAATTGCTCCACAAGATCCTTCACAGCACTTACGGATGTTTGAGCGTCTGTGGAAACCGCTTGAATGGGGCTTTTCATGACTTTTACGACCTAAGAACAGAATCGGACCAACATCGAATTTGATGACGCCTTGACGGATCGGCTACATCGGTCAGGATTTCAGCATAGCGTATTTGCCGTCGGTCCTACGATAACCCAAAGACCGACTGAACGCATTTCGACTCTGGATTCGTTTGCGATTGACCCTAGCATAACGCTTGGTCGTCGCCGCGTATTCCGCAGCAAAGCAAAACCAAATTGGATTGCCGTTGGGGCAATTTGACCATTCGAATTCGAAAAATTTGATCATCATTTAGGAGTTACTCAATGGCTGTACTCGTTCAAAAATCCGCACCCGATTTCAAAGCCAATGCGGTCCATCCAGACGGTTCGTTTGGCGAAGTTTCGCTTAGCCAATATCGTGGCAAGTACGTGATGCTGTTTTTCTACCCGCTCGATTTTACTTTCGTATGCCCTACGGAGATCATTGCATTCTCTGATCGCAATGCCGAGTTCAAAACATTAAACGTTCAAATCCTCGGTGTGTCCGTCGACAGTCATTATTCCCACTTGGCTTGGTGCAACACGCCCCGAACGCAAGGTGGTATTGGCAAGATCGAATACCCGCTCATCGCCGACTTGAACAAACAAATCGCCCGAGACTACGACGTCCTGGTTAATGATGCGATCGCTTTGCGAGGATTGTTCCTAATCGACAAAGCCGGTGTCGTTCGCCATCAAGTCGTCAACGACTTGCCGCTCGGCCGCAGCGTCGACGAAGCGCTCCGCATGGTCCAAGCCCTTCAATTCTTCGAAGCCAACGGCGAAGTTTGCCCAGCCGACTGGAAAGAAGGAAAACAGTCCATCAAGCCAACCGTAAAAGACAGCAAACAGTTCTTCGCCACCGAATACGCCAAGTAGGACACAAGTAGGAATCAAGTAGGACGGATCTCCAGGTCCGTCCGAAAAACTCCCCGTCCAAAATACCTACCCCCAATTTCAGAGGTCGTCCGATTTAAGCAGCTCCATTTTCCTTGGATTTTGGGAGGTTCTGGAGGAGGCGATGCAGCGTCATGACGTTTTGGGCCATCACCGCTAGTCCGTTTTCAACTTCTGCGTTCTTCAGTCCGTAACCGTGATAA
>JANMNK010001269.1:0-2906 GCA_031373875.1 Pirellulaceae bacterium
AGCCGAGTTGGCCGTGCGGCGCAGTTCACGTAAAACGACGATCGACGGAAGTCTGGGCCCCATTAATGGCTTTACGATGCTCTATCGATTTGCTGCCAAGCGGGGCGTTATTTCCAATGGTGCAGAAGTGGCAACGGGTCAAGTCGTCGAACTCGATCGTTTCGAACTAGAAACCACGGGAGAATTGGTCCAAGAAAGTCTGGATCAATGTTTTCGAGACGGGGGCCGACTGCGCGTTGAGCTGTCGAGTCATCGGCCGCAAGATACCGTTATCACGGCGTGGGTGTACGAAGATAGTTTTGAGACGTTCCGAAGGCTGAAAGAGCAGCTTTTCGAGCAAGGGTTTCTTGCCGCGGCGCGCCCGCTGGTTTCTCAAGCTCGCATTGCGGCGTCTCCCCAAGGCTCCCATAGCTTGGCCCAGTAAGAACTGGCACCTTGCTTGTTATTTCGACTATGTTGGTGGGGACGCAGACGATTCAAAAAAAGAGCAGCATCAATGAATTGCTTAGCAAGTAACCCTTCGTGTTGGAATAATCTGGTTTAGAACTTGGGAAAGCGGTCGAATGTTCAAGGGTGTTGATCGCGTCACTATGAGCTACCATATTGCTGGAATCGTCTGACATCGGCAGTGCTTTAAGAACATGTTCGAACTGAAACAAAACAAATTCCCAATTTTCTAAATCGATCCAATTTTCGTCTCAACACAATTTATCAATCCTTCAATAAACCAATTTATCGATCAGAATAGCGACGAGGTTTGTAATGGCATCTATGGGTAAGAGTTCTTGGATTTCCGAGCGTTCTAAATCGTTTGACAGCAGCGGCATTCGCAAAATGTTCGACTTGGCCGCAACGATCAAGAACCCGATTAATCTGTCTATCGGTCAACCAGATTTTGACGTTCCGCAAACCATCAAGGACGCTTGCATTCAAGCGATTCAACAGGGCAAGAATGCGTACTCTCCGACGCAAGGTATTGGACCGCTGCGAGATAAATTGCAAACGCAAATCAATGAGCGTTTTCACCATCCAGATCGCAAGATCTTTATCAGTTCAGGCACGAGTGGCGGATTGGTTTTGACCATGTTGTCTATGATCAACCCGGGCGATGAAGTGATTGTATTTGATCCCTACTTTGTGATGTATACTGCTCTGATCAAGATGGTCGGCGGCGATCCCGTTTTGATTGATACTTATCCGAACTTCCGGATCGACCTTGATCAAGTTAAAAAAGCGATTACCCCAAGAACCAAACTCATCCTCTTCAATTCGCCCGCCAACCCGACAGGCGTCGCTGCATCGGTGGACGAAGTGCGAGGCTTGGCCGCTGTCGCTGCCAAGCACGGAGTCGCGCTCCTTTCGGATGAAATCTATAGCTGCTTCAGCTACGACGAGCCGATGGTTTCGCCAGCGACTTACAATCCTGATACGATCGTCATCGATGGCTTCTCGAAGAGCCATGCAATGACTGGATGGCGACTCGGCTACGTGCATGGTCCATCAGAAATTATTCAAACCATGATCAAAATCCAGCAGTACTCTTTCGTCTGCGCCCCCACCCCCGTTCAGTGGGCAGGACTGGCCGCGATGGATTACGACATGTCGAGTTACGTTGGCAACTATCGCACAAAGCGAGACAAAATCGTCAAAGGATTGGCAGACGATTTTGAATTCGAAATTCCCGGTGGAGCGTTTTATCTATTTCCTAAGGCTCCTGGAGGCTCGGGCTCGGAATTTGCAAAACGAGCGCTGGTCAAAGACTTGTTGATCATTCCCGGAAACATTTTTAGCGAACGGGATACCCATTTTCGAATTTCCTACGCAGCAAGCGACGAGACTTTAGACCGCGGTATCGAAGCTCTTAAGAAGTTGGCCCAGGGCTAAAAAAAAGAAATCGTGGAGTTGGGGCGAATGCTATTTTCGATTGAATCAGAGGATTCGCTCGGGAAAAGCCAGAACAGGTAGGAACTTAGACGTTTCGAATCTTCGTTTCTGACCACGGCTGCCAGGATTCGCGAAAGTTCCTTACAAACTATTGAGAATTTGGATAAATAGGGTTAAGCTGCAGAGAGGTCTAATAGACGAGTCGCGTGAATTGATCTTCGGGGTAAGGCTTTATGAAATGGCATTCTGTACTATGTCTTGCTCTGGGTCTTTCTCTGTTGTTCCCGGCGAACGGCTTGGCCCAGAGCCAGGTTAGAGAGCCGGGTTCCACGCAGCCAAGAAAGCTGGACGGGTTTTTTGGGCTAACTCAGACGCAAATCGCATTTGCTCAGGATCCAAAACCACCGGCGACAAAAAAACGCAAATCCAAGGCAGCCTCGGGTCCTGCCTCCGGAATGCCACCCGGTTATCCCACAGGAAACGGAAACCCCCACGCGGGTTCGAAAGCAGCGCCGCCCGGATCCAGTATGCAACCTCCTGCCGAATACCAGCCATCGGGAGTTCCCAATGCTGGTACAGGCAAACCAGGCACGAACCCACCGCCAGGCTCTAGCCTTTCAAGTGGAATGGGAAACATACCGGGTTACGGAGCGAACGCGCCCAAGACAAAGCCTGGAACTCCTCCACCCGGATCGACTCCCGGAATCAATTCGGGATTTTCCGGAAAGCCGACGAGCTATCCCGTCAACGGAGCGAATAGAGCAGGGCCCCCTCCCGGTTCAGCGATGGGCGGCCCCAATCAAGCGTATGCGGATAAAGTAGGAAAAGCCAATAACCAGCCACCTGAGCCAGTTGCCAAACTGCCGCAACCCGTTAAGGCGAAAACACCAACTGCGGTGTCAGCAACACCTCCAAGTGCCAGTCGTCTGATGTCCGAGTTCAAAAAGGCCTATTGTTCAAATTGCAACAAAGAGGTTACGGATAAGGACTCCAAATGCTCGCGTTGCGGCGTGGCATTTGAT
>JANMNK010000014.1:0-5793 GCA_031373875.1 Pirellulaceae bacterium
GGGGAGAAGGGCCGGGGATGAGGGGGCAGGGAGTTTCGAGCGAGTCAGGGGTTCGCTTGTGTTTGAGAGCGGTTCAGGAATTTTTGACTTCGCAGGAGTTTTCGAAATGCTTCGCTCCTCAACCCCCGACCCCTTCTCCTCGGAGTACCGAAGAGAAGGGGAGTAAGCATTGAGCGACAAATCCGTGTCGCTTTTCGATCCGAAAAACTTGCGTCATTTGGTTCTATTGCGGAGCGATAGAAGACATTAAAAAACCGCACGATGATTAGCTTTCAAATCCTAAATCCTTTTGCAATTTTTCTCGGCAGTATCGAGCAAATCAACTCATGTATGTTCCCAACTTGTTTGCTTTGCCAGTTTAGGAGCTATGAACCTTATTCGAAACTGCTTTGAAGTTTGATTGAATAGCCCGCCGGTTCTACGACCATCAGAAACAAAATTGTTGCGGTTCCATCGATCTTATGGCTTACAGCTCGGTAGACGAAATTTATGCGATCCCAAAACTTCGATTTAGCAGTATTAGAAGTTGTTGGCTATTACCTCTCTCGCCGATTGTCTTGCAACTCGATGCTGTAAACTCAATGCGTCAACGAGCAACTTCAATAGTTTGTTAGGATTGATAGCCGTTTGTCGAAGTGAGCCTCGCTTCTTTTTAAGGAATAAATCGTTATGTCCAGCGAACAACAAAGTCTCGAAGAATTGCAGAAGCGCAAAGCGATTGCCGAAGCCGAGCGTGCCGCGATGGACGCAGAATTCGCGCGCGACGAAACGAAGAAAAAGCTCGACGACAGTAGAGCCAACGATGCCGCAAAGGAAGCAGTGGATGCCAAAGTTGCCGCAGCGAAAGCGGCCAAAGAGCTTGCCGATGCCGAAAAATTGCAAGTCGATGCAGAACTCGCGAGGGACGAGGTGAAAAAGAAGCTCGCCACTAGCCACGCCCCCGAAGACCCAGCCACGAAAGTAAATGAAGCCAAACTGAATAAGGCTAAGGCTGCAAAGAACTTCGCCGATGCGGAAAAATCGCGAGCGGACTCAGAGCTCGCCGCGCTGAAGGCCAAGCTCGGGGATGTTCCGTCGTCAGGTATCGCCGGGAACGTCACGCTTGGTCAGGGAGCGGGCTCAATCGAAACCGCTTTTTTGGCGGCGCGTGCAGCTTGTATCGCGAGCGAAAAAATTGCTCAAGCGATCAGTGCCGTAATCCCCGCCGGTGCAAAGGTCCTGATTTTCCCGGCGGGCGAGAATCCTACTTTTCAAACTGCAACAAAGTTCTTTGCACAGCGAGCGCTCGTTTTACAAGCGTTGACAAAATCGATTCCTCAGTCTGTTGATACTTCGCACCGAAAAAATGACGTATCCAACTTAGAAAACGTTTCACCGACCGCAAATGACGACGTGTTGAACCTAGAATCCGTACCTATGCTCGCTGGCATTGGAGTCGGATTGGAAGCAGTGACAAAACTGCTGGGGTTTTTTCGGTCGGATTTTGATGTTCATGGAGTCGACCTTACAGCAGATAACATGTTGCTCGCGAAATCTGTAATCGGTGAATTGCTCAATAAATGCGTTAATAAGAAACCAGCAATCAAACTTTACCTCAAAAGCATGTTTAACCCGGTGGCCGCCGCTGCAACGGGATCAACGCTCGAACGCGAATTCAAGGATTTGGATTTGCAACGAGAAATTGCTGCAAATGCATTGAATGATTTCGAAACCGAGTACATCGATTTGCAGACAAAGCTTTCAAAAATAACGGGCGAAACCGTTCAAGAGAAAAACGAAAAGCTGATCCTATTGGAACAAGCGAAACGCTACCAACGATTCGTGGATAAACTCAAGAGCGCCTTGGCCTCGTATGATGCTTTCGTATCCGGGCTCGTTAGTCAGGATGCTGAGCTTACGACGCTGGTTGGTGAACTAGAAATCTGGAATACGCTCATGGATGAGTCTAGCTTGTTGTTGATCGTCAAGGTCGACAAAGCAGGCGGTTCCAGCTTCATTGCGAAGAATCTATGGACGAGCTTCGGTGCAATCCCGCTTTACGTGATGGGAGGCGTGATCGCAAGCTACACCTTGTTTCAAGGGAACACGGGAACTGTCCTGGCTTCAGGTACCGTCCCAGTTCACAGTGGATTTTGGAAAGTGAATAAAATCAACGGTATTTTTAAATGATTTAGATTGAGGCAACTGCGACTTAGTGATCGGTTTTTGTCATCGGCGTTGCGTAAAGTAGTGACCCGTTCCAAAACCAATAGATCGTCAAGCTTTGGATTGCGGCCATCGTTCCACTTGGCGAGGCTTTGAATAATCTTCGCGTTCGTTCGGTTTTTGACTCTACCTTCATTCGTTCGGAACAAATGGATCATGCTTCGCACTACGTGAAAGGGGACGCTGAAAGTCTTGAGCAACACTAATTCGAGTCGATAAACTTCTCGAATACCCAGTGAATAGCCGTACTTTTTCGAACATTGCAATAGTCAAATTTCACGTTTACATTCATTTTATGCTCGGCGGCTACTAGGAAATCTAAGGCAAAGACGATTGATCACGTGAATGAATTTCAGTTTGAAGCTTCGCCGAGCTTGCCACGCTTTGCCAGTAAGTCCCGAATCGCTACTATCGGAATACCACGGTTGTAAAGATACTGTCCTGGAGCGGGCCAGTCTTTGCCACCTGCGTGGTGCAAAGCGCACAATTGGATCTTGTTCGTCAGAATCGGCGATCCCGAAGAACCAGGGCGCGTGTTGACGTCGTACCAAACACGCGATTTGTTCGGATTAGCTCCAAGCAACGCGGGCTTGTTCCAGTCGACCTGTTGCGGCATACTCTGGCCGTTCTCGTAAGGGTGTTGAAAACACCAGACTGCTGACTGCAAGTCGGTAGGAATGTCGATCGCTTCGGTTAACGACAAGCAACCACGTGGTTGAGCATTTTCGGAGGGCCTTGTGCCTGTTGGTTTATTCCCCGGCTCTCCTGCAACCCTTAGAACGGCATAGTCTAAATTTTCCAAGCCCCGATCGAGTGCCCGTTCCTCGTCGATCGTCCGTATCCCCTTGTCTAAAGGATCGTAAGAGGAGTGATCGACCAGCCAGTCATCGTTGTCCACCAGTTGGAACTCGACACCGGATGACAAAGTAACACCGTCTGCCCCAGTGCGATAGTCAAACTTTAACTTCACGTTTCTGCGGTTCACTGGCGAGACTGACTCAACAACATGCCAGTTCGTTAATACGGTACTACTGCCAATCAAGAATCCGGTGCCGTACGTCATACCGTTGGCTAGCGGATAACTGATCTGACAGACACTATTCACAACCCGGCCAAGTCGTTGCAGCATTTGTCCTACATCCGTGAATCCGCGAGCAGGCTCAAGCATCCGTTCCAGGGACCCATCGTCCGGTCCCAATTGCCCCGTAGCTCCAGCAGGTCGTTTGATAATCTGGTGTCGCCAAGCAAACTCGACAAGCTTTTCGTTCGTCGGATTCTCATTCAAGAGCGCGGATACCAACGGCGCGATTTTGTAACGAGCATTGTAGGTTTGGAGCATCTCGTTGACGGTGTCAGGATAAGTTCCCCAATTTACGACATAACTGTTGAGATCGTCATCCAACTGCGACTTGATCGCGGGCCCAAGTTTCATTTGATTAGGAAAAGCACTTTGTATTGCTTTTGACAACTTACCCTGTTCCGGACCGTTGATGTGCATGATCGTTGAGTACTTTTATCAATAGCGAAGGAGAGTGTTAAGTTCATTGCCCACAAGCGATAACAGCACGTGTGGAGTGCGTCGATAACAGCCGACAAAGGTTTCCAAACTAGTTGCCCGGAATATTATTGACCGATAGGAAGTGTAACAATGCGACAACCGATCACTTATGGTTGCCCATCGTTTTCGTCTCCAAATTGTTGCTCGACCCGGTCCCCGGTCCACGACCACTTCTGGTTGTCCCCGCGTTTTTGAAAAAAACCTTCAAAGTGATTTTCGCTGCCATCAACTACCCAGCGAAATGTTCCTGTGGCTTCGTTATTACTACCTGGCGAGAATCGCCAATTACCCGTAATTACATCCATCGTGCCACCGTCTTCATTCTCTTCATTGGCGATGTCCACATTTTCCAGAACGTGCTTGCCATTGGGAGTCGAATAGGTTCCTTTATTACCAAACAGACGAACTTCACTATTGACAGTCTGTCCGTTGACTGCGACGTAGCTCGTTCGCCAAACTGACGGGGCGTAGCGCACGAACCCATCCATACCGTAGAGATTGAACAGTCCCCGCAGCATATCGCTCAGCTCTTCCCGGTCTTCATCCGTCATTTCCTCCAGCATCCGGCGAGTTTCTGCGGACTGAACCTGCTGCCGAGACCAATTTGGCAGTGCCAAAATGCCATCAGCGTATTTCAGTCGCGCGAGGTGCTGAATTTCACTCCGTTTCGCATTGGGAGATAGTCGCTGTTCTTTGCGAAACAGAAGCTCATATTCCGTCTTAAGTGCAAAACATTGCGGAGCTTTGATTGGGTAATCGTACTGGAATAGCTGAACAATAATATTTTGGTCCGTATCCGAGCCGACGTAGAGATCGCGAGCAGTCCAGGGATGGTGCCCCATTTGACGGCAAGTAATATCCACGAGCGAGCCAAACGGACGGGCATCGAGTACATATTGATTTTGCATCGGCCCGCCGGCTGTTGGCTGTTGTGGTCGAACTCCTTGAGCGGATGAAACGTTTGCGGCGGTGGAAATCCGGACTGCCGCCGAGTTAGAAGGCTGAGGCGCAGTTCCAGGAACCGTGAGGGTCCAAACATCCACCTTAATAGTCTGCGCAGCCAAGGGCTGTGTTAATGTCAGAGTTAATGTCAAACCAAAGAAAACATAAAAAATGCGTTTCATAACGGCCTCCAAGGAATTGAACGTATCCAGACCAGTTAAATCCAAAATCACTTTAGCCAAACGTTGAAAGTTGGCGGAAATGGAAGCGGTGCTTTGCGCTGATACACCACGGTGATAATTGTTCCAGCGGGCAACGAGCCATTGTACTTGTCGGTAATGATGCCATCCTTTAAGTGCAGCTTGGGTCCCCATCTGCCCATTTCTTCTCGATCAAGGTCAGGTGGCAACCAATGTATTTCAAAGATACCATCGGGGTCGGTCAGCCGCTGTCCATTCGCGTTGATGACTTGAACTTCAACCGTTGGGCTGGTAATGGAAGAATCAAGAGGGTTACAAAAGAAAACGCTTCCGAAGGCACCAGCGTCCGCCCTCTGGCCAATTTCATCCGTGAGATCGCGTATGCCGCGAGTTGGTCGGGACTGATAAATCGAAATCAAGGGTGCCGAATTTTGCAGGTCGATCAATTGACCTTGAAGTGGACCGACTGGAACTCGTGCAAACGGGAAAAAACTAAGGGTTGCCAATGCGACCAATACCACTGCAATCGGCAGAAACATCCAAGGCGACCAAAGAGGATTGCACACTCTGCCTAGTCGCTCGATGATCGTAGGATTGACTTTACGACGCAAAAGTTCTACGCGATTCGAATCCAGCCACGCTTCGATCGGTGGGCAATGCCCTTTCAGAAAGTCTCCCCCCAAAACAGATTCAACGAACTCGACGATGCGGTATTGAGAAGAGAGCGCCTGGACCAGTTCCGATGTCATCGAATCCAGCGTCCCTTTCTGAGTAAAATTCGAAAGGTTGCCAATCCCTGCATGCAAGAGCGATTGATGCAACTGGCTTGGGTCGGAAAGATGAGCGACCAGCAACTCGACAAGAATCTTTTGTTCCGGACCTGTTAGC
>JANMNK010000018.1:0-2652 GCA_031373875.1 Pirellulaceae bacterium
GGTCGGGGGGTGGGACAGGGATTCAAGCCTGTTGATCTATTTTTGCGACAGGTAGATCAACGTTTCGTGGCCGTTCCTGTATCCCATCATTGTGATTGGGAGTGGACGAAAAGACAAGAATCGCTTTTAGCTGTTTTCGTCTATTTGGCTAAGTGGATAAACGCAGACTTGCGATGGTGAATGGGATTTTCTCCTTTGCGTCACGAAAGGGCTGCCTACACAACGATTTCAAAGTCTCCGCGATAGCGATTGCAAAAGTCGCTCCTTTTCCACAATACGTAACAGAAGTCCTACCCCTTCCCCGAACGACCAACTCACATGCATAGACCATCGATGGCTGGCTCGCCAAAATCTCAGTATCCGATATGATCGTTTGGTTTACTCGGACGCACTCGAATTGAATGACTTCGAGTGCGGCAACCATTACGATCGTCGGTGAGAGCGCGGGCGGTGGGCCGGCTACGTCCATGATTGGGCTCGCGGTATCGTATTTAGGAACAAATCCACATTGGCTTTTCGATTATACGCTTTTGCAACGAGGAACACCGCGTGATGAAACCCAAACGCGAGAAACGCTTCATGACCAACGAGCAGCTTGCCGAAGCGACGGAATGTCTGAAAGCGATGGCTCATCCGCAGAGGCTGCGTATCTTGCAAATGCTGATTCATCAACGATACACCGTCGGCGAAATCGCTGAGGCTTGCTCTGTTGTTGGTCCTGTTGCCTCGATGCAGTTGCGTCTATTGGAACGATGTGGGCTGCTGGTTGGTAATCGCGAAGGAAAGTTTATGTACTACGAAATCGCGGAGCCGCAGTTGGCAGGAATCATGGCTTGTATCGAAAGCCGATTTGGGGACTAAGCCAGCAGATAGTGTAGAACAATGACCCCTGATCCAGATTCTCGTGACCAAAATGTTTTGCGAACTCCAGTCTAGAACGCCATATCCTACCGTTAGATTGCTTCTGTACCGCGTTCGCCAGTTCGGATACGAATGCAATCGTCCATCGGTAGAACAAAGATCTTCCCGTCACCGATTTGCCCCTTCTCTGAGGACTTAGCACCTTTCAGAATCGCTTGGATTGTCGGTTCGACAAACTCTTCGTTGACGGCTATCTGCAGTTGGACCTTTCGGAGCAAATTGATCGCAAACTCAGGGCCGCGATAGCTTGCAGCTTGTCCTTTCTGTCTGCCAAAGCCTTGGCAGTCAACAACTGTCAAACGAAAGACCTCGACTTCGGACAACGCTTCTTTAACAGCCTCCAAACGACTAGGCTGAACGATCGCAATAATCAACTTCAACTACCCGCACCTTGTGTTAGTGACTTACTCTACCATCATCCCGCCATGTGATGACAGCCTCTAGCTCGATGTGAATCTAATCGGACATTGACAGACTCGCAAGGGAAGAAAGAGCCTCCCAAGCTGTTTTGCACGACTCAAGCCTAAGAAAAGGGAATACCCCGGCCTGAACAAGTGAGGCGGACACTTGAAACAGACCAGGGGTACCCTTCTAGCTCATCGCTGAGCAGAAACCAATTGAATCGATGAACACCCGCCATTGAGAAACGCTTGACGATGGTCGGCCCTCGCCGTAATTCGACGAAGACCGACCAAATTTAAAAAGCATTTATTCCTACTGACCTACAGAACTATGCATGAGCGACAATAGCGTCGGCAGGATACGCTTGCATTCCGTGCTCAGAGATATCCAAGCCCGTCAATTCTTCCTCAGCCGAGACTCGAAGTAGCCCAACAACCTTGAGAAGGCCGAAGGTGATCGCCATCGTTACTGCAGCCCAGCCCGCAATCGCGACCAAGCCCGTAAGCTGAGCGACCATTGGCTTGCCTCCGAAAACACCGCACGCAATCAACCCCCAAGCACCACAAACACCATGCACAGGGAAGGCGCTGACTGGGTCATCGATCTTGAGCATGTCTAAGACCATGATGGCTCCATAGCAAGCGACACCCGCAACCACGCCGATAATCAACGCGGAGATATTCGACACGCAATCACAGTTGGCCGTGATTCCTACGAGTCCGGCCAACATTCCGTTGAGCGCCATGCCTAGATCAGGCTTACCCAAAACGGCCCAAGCAATCAGCATCATGGTGACGCATCCGGAGCAGGCAGCAAGAGTCGTATTCGTCGCAATCAAACCATAGGACTGCATATCAGCCAAAGTCAAATCCGACGTACGAGCTCCAAAAACACTACCAGGGTTAAAGCCATACCAGCCGATCAAGAGCACGAAAACACCGAGGCAAGTAAACGTTACATTGTGACCAGGAATCGGTGTGCTCTTTCCATCTTTCGAGAATCTTCCGATTCTAGGACCGAGGAAAATGGCTCCCATCAAACCTGCGATTCCACCAACCATGTGGACCAACCCGCTTCCTGCAAAATCCCAGAAACCCATCGTTTCCAAGAACCCATTGCCCCACTTCCAGGAACCACTGACTGGATAAACGAAACCAGTAATTACGGCGGTGTAGATCAGATAACCCAAGAATTTCATTCGCCCGGCGACAGCACCCGAGACAATCGTCGCGGCTGTCGCGGCAAAGGCAACTTGAAACAAGAAATCGATTTGCGGAAGAAGGAATGGCCACGAGGCTTCAGTCCAATCCGAAATCGCAAAGATTCTTG
>JANMNK010000022.1:0-1875 GCA_031373875.1 Pirellulaceae bacterium
CTTGGGAGCCGCATCGGCTTTCGAAGGTTCAGCATGGGCCTGCATGAGCGCAGCTCCGAGAAGGGCGAAACAACAGAGAACGAAAGGGAGTCGAGTCTTCATGAGCCGGGTCCGGAAGCGGGGCAGGGGGCTGGTTGAGCAGTCGCTTGGGGCATGATAACGACTCGGTTTGTTTGATCCGAGTCTTCGATCGAGAGCCCGGCTTAACATTCCGCTGAGTTCAAAAACTGACACCCGGCATACATCGTCGAGGCACATTGGATGCACTCGATGATTTGATCGTCGGAGATCCTGCGAACGGCAAATCGTACGTCTTTTTTGGAAACCCCAGTTGGCGAGCCCAAAACGTTGCGTTCGATACAGATTTTTCAGGACCAGCAGGCGAAGCGAGTGCAGAAGGATTTGTTATCCAAGGTAACGACGCTGAAGTCAAATGGCACCTAAGTAATGGTCGACGATTCGACTCGGGGCATACGACACCTTTCTCAATGTATTTTGGTAAAGGCGAGTTCGATCAAGGCGGCGGTAACTACGATGTCGGCCGACGAGTATTCGGAAGTATAACGACGCCATCCATCAACTTGACGGATATACCGCCGGACTTAGATATCGACCTTTCGTTCAACTCTTTTCTCAATACAGAAAATCCGAGCTACAACGCATTCGATTTGGCTCGCGTGTACGTTTCCAGCGACGGATTCAACCGAGAAACATTCATCGAGGGGCCAACAACGGTACCTGCAAACGGTCGATTAAGCGCGAGTGTTTCGTTTACGATAACGTTGGAAGGTACGCAAGCGGCAACCGTGAACATCACGCTTGCCAATATGAATACAAACACAACGCGCGCCGATCTCATCGCCGACTTTAATACCGCGTTTGCGGCAACGATCATTCGCGATGCGGTCACTGGGGCAAACATTGGTCGGGTTGGCGATCGATTGACGGCGGTTCTCACTGCCAGCAACAAAATGCGATTCAATGTGACGGTCGGCAATTCGGTGTTGCTGAAAATCGACGACCCGGCAAGCAGGATGGTAACCCAGTTAGGATTCTTTTCGGGCCAGCAGAATCGATATACGGGAACTTACTTGGTGGCGGCTAACTCGTTCGTGGTCGATCCCGTAAACGTTAATTATTTGCTGGGCGGTGGACTGACACCAACCCAAGGTGTTGCGCCGCTGTCCGATTCCAATGGAGTTTGGAGCGGGCACGTTATCTCGTTGTCGAGTCCAGAATTTCGTGGTCGAACCCTTCAAGTGCAATTTGAATTGGACACGATCGACGAGTCCTTCAACGCATTCGAAGGTTGGTACGTTGACGACGTAAAAGTTTCGATTCGGCCACTGTTGCTTAATCCAACCATTCCAAGCATGGGATTCGTCATCAACGGCGAAGTCGCAGGCGATGGCTTCGGTGCGTCGGTTACCAACGTCGGGGATGTCAATCGAGACGGCCGCAATGACTTTGCCATTATGTCCAATGGAGTGGGAGCCACTCCGGGCAAAGTTTACATCTTTGAAGGGCGAACGGCTGGAACAGATTGGGCAAGTAGCCTAAACGCATCGACCGCTGATTTCATCCACATTGGTTCTTCCTTGCTAAGCGGTTATACGCTGTCCGGAATCGGCGATTTCGATGGCAACAGTCAAGCAGATTTGATCCTGACGAAGGACCTGCAAACGCCACTTGTTCTGTTTAGCGATTTAGCGGCCGGCAATTTGTCGCTAACGCCCGTCTCGCTCAATTACGTTTCGACCGCTTCGTCTGCATTTGGTCCGATCATGCAAGGTCCATTTGCTTTGGGCGACGTGAACGGTGACGGTACGAGCGACCTGGGACTCGTTTCTGTTCTTCGGCGAAATAAGATTCTTC
>JANMNK010000032.1:0-2149 GCA_031373875.1 Pirellulaceae bacterium
CCCTTGGCGTGGAATCCACATTTAGAAAACGCAGTGAATTCAAAGTCGCTCGACGAACTGGTCACCCGACTAAATCATCCTTACTGTTGGCAGAGATGGCAGACGCGACAATTGATTGCCGCGCACCCTTTGCGAAAACAAGCTCGTGACCAACTGCTATCGATGGCTTTGTCTAATTCGAAATCAGCTCTTGACGCTTTGTGGACACTGCACGCTTGTGGATGGTTAGGCGACTGTATTGAATCCTCCGACTCTGAAGTGATCGATCCGGCGGCATTTATGAAACATCCTTCGCGAGACCTTCGAGCATGGGTTGTTCGGTTGGTTTGCGATGACTTTGAAGTAAGCGATTCTGTCTTTCGATCCATTTCGGCCATGATACAAACGGAAAAGGACCCACGTGTTCTGACACAACTCGCTTGTTCCTCGCGACGACTGCCCTCCCATCAAGCCCTGGAATTGACCTCGCAATTGCTTCATTTCCCAATCGAAACTACCGATTTATTTATCCCGCTATACATTTGGTGGGCGGTTGAAAAGCACGCGACGGCGTATGAACAGATCGATCGATGGATTGTGGAAGATGAATCTCTGTTTCAGATTGATCTGTATCGCAACATGATTGCTCCGAATCTTATCCAGCGTTGGTGTATGGAAGGCAAGCCCGCTTCGTTCCAGGCTGCTCAGCGTTTGTTGACAAAAATCGGAAGCTTGCCTGAGTCGCTCAAAAATCAAATGACCAAGCCGGCCTCCGACGGCTTTGAAAAAGCGTTTGCGGGTAAGTCGCTTGTCGGCGTCCCAGATTCTCTTCTTGATAGTCTAGGTCGGCTTGGGCAACCTTCGCTGGCATTGAAACTACGGCGTGGCGACACTGAAGCTGGAAAGGACGCTTCGGCGGCCATTGTCGACACCAACGTTGCAATCCCCGTCCGCATTCAATTGGCCACGATTCTTCGCGAGATCCCGAATCCATCCGCCCTCGACGCCCTCATTCAAGTCTCTGTCGATAGCAAGCAGCCTGAAAACCTTCGCTGCACGACCATCGCTGCTCTCCAATCGTACGACTCGGCGATCGTCGAGGATAAACTAATCGGAGCATGGTCGGAAATGAGCACGAAAGTGAAAGCCGTCACGGCGGCAACCTTGGCAAGCCGGTTAACGCGTGCAAAAAAACTTCTCGATGCAATCGATGCGATGACGGTCGACGCCACGCAAGTTCCGATCGAAGCCGTACGTAATATGCGGCTGCATTCTGATCCGGAATTCTTGAAACGAATTGATCAGCATTTCCCACTGGCTATTGGCCTCGACCTCGCTTCCGGTCAAAAGCGAGCCGCGGAACTCGCTGAAATCATTAGGCAATCTAACGGCAATCCTTATCCGGGCAAGAAGATTTTTATGGAGAACTGCGGTCGATGTCATCGTCTCTTCGACGGTGGAGGGCCAATTGGTCCTGACCTGACCGGCTACCAACGCGATATGCTGCAAGTCCTTTTGCTCAATGTTGTCGCGCCAAACCTCGAAGTCCGTGAAGGCTATCAGAGCTATGCTGTGTTGACCAATGACGACCAACTCATCACGGGTTTCATCGAAAATCAAAATGATCAGCAAGTCGTCTTGCGAGCTGTTGATGGGCAATCCCACATTATTCAGAGAAGTGAGATTACCGAGATCAAACCGCAGGCTCAGAGCCTCATGCCCGAAGGACTATTGGATAAATTGACGGAACAGCAATTGAGTGATTTGTTCGCTTATTTACGCAGCTCGCAACCACTCGACGACGGAACGTGAGCGTCGAGAACTTGAACATTAGCCCAAATTCATGTGGTTGATCGCCTTCCCGTGCCTAGTTAAAACAACATTGATCTCGATGAGCATGTTCAGCTCTGCCAGCAAAGGCAATTCTTGAAACAATCTGATGATGCAAGTTCGCTCCATTTCATTTCTATCAAACGATCGAGAATACGATGATGCGCAATTATTTCTTCCTGTTAAGCTGCAGCCTGCTGGTCGTTGCATTCACAGATAGACGTTTTACGCCTGCACAAAACGCGAAACCGGAGCCTTTTGCAGGTACTCAAGCGTTGACACTCGAGGGTGATATTACGTCGCAACTAGTCGACGGTGTAGATCGCTTTTTGCTGAAAAA
>JANMNK010000039.1:0-2020 GCA_031373875.1 Pirellulaceae bacterium
GACTCAGGGACGTGCCATCCACCAAATGTTAAAGAGTAGAATTAAAATTGCGAAGGGAAAACCGACACTTCGAGGCGAACGCCACCGAAATTCTACTAACGCTTGCTTCTGGTAGCGGAAGCCGTCAAGGCTCTCGAAGCACTCGCACCAGCCGCAAACGCACCGAAACGCTTGACGCATTCCGCTACCGGTAGTCGAAAATGGTGGCGTTCGGCGAGAAGTGTCGAAAACCGGCCCGTTTACGGCCTATCGCAAATGTCGCTCTATCAATTGAACGATAACGTCGGCTGACTCGATTGCCCCGACGGATGATGTCTTTGGAAACATCAGCTTCGGAATCGTGCCCGCGCCAGCCCTTTGATAAAGTGCAACGTGCTTGGCAACGTAGTCGTTCGGAAGCGGGCTAACTAGCATTGCTTTTAGCTTTTCTGTGTCAACAAGTTCGTTCGCTTTGGTTGCCGCAGTCGCATAATTGGGTTTGGCCGTAAACAGATAGTTATGAAACTCAGCAAATTTGCCTTTGTCGACGGACCAAACAGCCACCGCGAGTTTTGCAATCTCGCAAGCTTCCACGTGGCTGGCGTCCGTAGACTTGACCGTAGGGTTGCATTTGCCGTCCATTGGAACTGGCAACGCAATAATGGCCAAACGGTCTCCAAATTTCTGCCGGGCGCCCTCGATCGCCTTATGAGTTCGTTGACAATGCTCACAGGTATAATCAAATAGTTCGACGAATACGAGTTCCGCATCGAACTTCCCCAACAGTGGCCAAGCGTTGGTCTCAAGATTGACACTGTTCAGTATGCGCGCAGTGCGAGCTTGCACTTTGTTGTTGTCCGCCGCCACCTGATAATTCACAATCATCATAGGATTCAAAAACGCCGCGAACAAATTGGAAGCTTGAACGGCTCGATTACGAAACCGAATTTGCATATGCGACGTTTGCGGGCCTATTTCTCCCTTGGGTGCTTCAAAAAGCGATGAATCCTCCTTTGCCGTTGCTCCCGATTCGTCGCCCGTTTTTGAATATTCGATAATCTCATGGGTTGCTGGGGCGACACTGAAAGTTTGTAAGGCAATGAGTCCGAGGACTGCGGTGACGGCGACGCCTGCAATCCATCGGTAGGAATGGGTCGGGATAGGCAGATTCCATACGGATACTGCGGCGAGGATGAGACCACTGGCATGTGCAATGAGGCAGTACTGACACAAATGTCCGATCGAAAAGACCTGCAATCCAACGAACCAAACAGCGGCGGCTCCGGCGCATAGGGATGCAAGTCCGACAATCGACCAACGAGCGGCTTGCAGTCGTAGCGAGACGGGGTTCAGCAGCAACATGGAAAGGACCACCAAATGCAGTGCAATGGCAGGAATACTCACGGGGATCGACATTACTTGTGACCATCGACTGTGCAATACATGGTCGCAGTTGAATACGCTTGCTCCACCACAACCTGCGACTGCGGAGGAAGTCAGGGATGCCCAAGCAAGATAGCAGCTAGAAAAAAAGGAGGCAGCACTACATGCAAACATAGTCCACCAAGCGAAAGCGGGAATGGTCATCACTTTATCGGATGAAATCGCTTGGGAAAATCTTCGGCTAGGTTGGACACTTGTCACTCGAACTAGATTTTGAAACCGCAGATCAACCAAACTCATGTTTGTAACCCGTTATGCTTCCTTCAAGGGCGAATTCGTGGGCTTCGAAATACATTGTCGAAATATATGCGCGGCCGCGTGGAAAGCAAGCGTTGCTTTAGCAAAAACTACTGTTCCACGATGAGATTGCAGAAAGCTGAACGAAAGTTCGGCACGATCCGGAGTGTCAACCATATTTGAGTCATGTACCGAGTTAAGTATTCACAATCCGAAGTACAGGCTAATTGGGCTTCCCCGCAGATTTTTCGATTACGCTTCGGGTTAGGAAAAAACAGTTTGTAACTGGACGATATGAGTTGACCGGTTGTATTGTCCAGCCCCGGCCGCTCTTCGCGGAAGCAAACGGCACGGAGTGCCG
>JANMNK010000047.1:0-1661 GCA_031373875.1 Pirellulaceae bacterium
AGTGCCTGCAACAATCCTAAAGCTGGGGTTCGAGAACGTTCAGGAAGCGTATCCGCTACCAAAGCGACCGCCAAACCAAAGACTCCACCGACCCCTAAACCGGTAATGAAACGAAAAATGGCAAAGTCAATCCATCCCTGCGAAAAAGCTGATAACCCCGTGCAAACGGAGTAGAGCAGCACCGTCACCGTTAGCATTTTGGCCCGACCAAATCGATCGCCTAACGGTCCGAATAGCAACCCGCCCGTCGCCCAACCAATCATAAAAATGGACGTCGCATAACCACCGTACGTTTTTACGAGCACCGTCAGGTCAAGCCCCTCTGTTTTCATCGACGCGGGTAACAGCGATTCCAACGCGTTGCCGCGAGCAAGAATGAAGATTTGCTGATCCAAACAATCAAAGACCCACGCGCTAGCCGCCATGGCAAAAACGAACCAATGGTAACCACTAAGTCCTTGCCACCATTTATTGGAATTAGATTCTTGAGTCATAAAGGCGGGCTTTCTTCGACAAAGAGGAGTGGACAGGAGAGGGAATTGGCAATCGATTTATTTGCGACCGAGCAAACGATTCATGTTCTTCTTGTAAGCTTCAACACCGGGCTGACCATAAGGATTGATCCCCATCAGTCGGCCTTCGACAGCGGTCGCAATCATTAGCATTTGAAACAGTTGTCCCAAGTGTAGTTCATCGACTCGCGGCAAATGGAGGTTGGTGTACGGTCGGCCATCGGAAAGAAGGGCCTCGTTGGTTCCCTGCACTGCTGCTCGCATGACTTCAGGCAGCGTTTTGTCGGCGATTTCATTCAGCGAATCGTGGTCGGAATTTCTTGCACCGATTGGCAAATCGTCAAAACGATAATCGTCGACAATAATGTTGTTGAAAACTTTGTCGCGTTTTCCTTGTTGGTGCTGCTGATGCCGAGAATGCAAGTCTCTCGTATTGACCGTTGTCAGAGGAGTGAATCCAAGCTCATTTTTGCCAAGGCTTTCAGCCGACAACTGGTCGTACCAAAGACCGACACTTTCAAGAGCCTTACTCCACACACTCATGACGCGAATATTGATACCGCGTTGCTTCTCAAGCAAATGATTCACGGCAACATGTTGCAATACGATATTCTCAGCGGCCGGCGCCTTCGAGAAGTGGTCGTTCATGGCGACTGCCCCTTGGAGCAGCTCAATGACGTTGATCCCAAGCAACGCAGCGGGAACTAAACCAACCCCCGAAAGGATTGAGCAACGTCCACCGACCCCATCGGGAACCGGGAACATTTCTTGACATCCAAGTTCTTTGGACATCTTGTCGAGTTTACCGCCGGCCCCGGTAACAGGAATCAAAAGATCGCGAACCTTGGTCGCATCGCCACCGCAGCTCTTTTCAAGTGCGGCTAAAAATTGGCGAAAAGCAGCGGCCGTCTCAAGCGTTCCGCCACTCTTGCTGATAACCACCAAGCCCCATCTTTCATGTTCATCTTGGGCGACTTTGCCTTCGTGCGCTCCGAGAAGATAAAGCAGACCTTGCGTGGCATCGTTGTCAACGTTGTTGCCTTCGAAGTACATTCGGGGCTTGCTTCCGCGTTGCCCTCGCGAAAGTTCGTTCCAGAATGGTTGGCAACAACCGTCCATCAGGGCTCGAGCACCCATGTAGGATCCCCC
>JANMNK010000048.1:0-3455 GCA_031373875.1 Pirellulaceae bacterium
CGTCAACCACGACCTTAATTCTATTTCGTATTTGACGAATTCTTCCCCGACGCATCCCCACGAAGAAGGTTTGGATTAATCGTATTCGTTAGACTTGCAAATTCCCATGATGGAGGATTCGAATTATGTTCTATCGCGTGATTGCCATCGTTACGATTCTTCTGGCAACGTTGACAGCATCGTCGGCTTACGCGGGCGAAGTTGGTGGTCGAATGCTTTCAAGTCCAAGCCGAAGACTTCGGTAGCAAAAGATTCCCAGTCAAATGCTTCCAAAAAAGAATGGAAGATGCCCGACCCCAATGCACCTGTAAATCTAAAAAAGCAGGAGCCTAGCATGATTTCAAAAATGGGGACGACAACCAAAGCTTGGTGGAAGAAAACTTGCGAAATATTGGCGCCATATCCGACCGATTCTGATGGGAAATTTAAGGAACCGGCGACCGTTGGAGAATTACTGGATCAACCGCGTATCAAGTTTTAGCGAGCGCACGGAAAGTCCTTTCCCTGCTGGAGACTGAGCGGTCGCTCCATGAGCTTTTCGTTCGACATTTCTCGACGTCAGTGCAACCGACTGCTTTGGATTGCAGCGGGTAATCGAACCAATGTTTGGGCTTTACCCTGGCTCGACTTGGACAAACAATTGTTGCGCGATTAAATCGCAAATTCCAGATGGAAAAGGCGATATGCCAGTCTCCCGCGCCGCGCCCTGCCATTGATCGATTCTGAAAATTGGTTATACCGATTCTATCATGCCTAGCGGCTGAAGACGAATTACCGATCGCAGTATTTCATAACGGATTGATCGAACATCCTGGAGACCTCGAGTGCGGATTTTACTTGCTAATGACGATGGAATTTATGCGCCCGGCTTGGAATCACTAGAAACGGAACTTAAGCGGCTTGGAGAGGTCGTTGTCGTCGCCCCCGCAACTGAGCAAAGTGGCGTTGGCCATGCGATTACTTACTTGACTCCATTGACTTGCAAGAAAGCATTTGACGGCGATCGATTCCGTGGCTGGGCCGTCGATGGCAGCCCCGCAGATTGCGTCAAATTAGGAGTCACCGAACTGGCGGGAGGACCTGTTGATTTGGTGGTCAGCGGAATCAATGGTGGATTGAACGCTGGGATCAATGTGCTGTACTCCGGTACTGTTGCTGCTGCGATCGAAGGTGCTTTTTTTCGATTGACGAGCGTTGCGGTATCGCTTGAGTACGATGCCAAAGCCAATTTCAAAGCTGCGGCACGCATGGCCGTCGACTTGATTTCCCAGATTCTCGATCATCCTGAATCCGAGAAACAGCTTTTCAACATCAACATTCCGACGGCGGCTGTTGCTTCGTTTGATCGCGGACATTTCCCGCAAGTGCATTGGGTGCCGATGGGTACTGAACGCTATGGCGACCGTTACATTTGTCGTCAAGATCCGAAAGGCCGCAACTACTATTGGTCGACTAGCGATCCACCGCCAGCACCAACGACGCACGAAACCGACCTCAATGCTTTGGCGGCAGGTCACATTACCGTTACGCCTTTGCATTTCGATATGACAAAAACGTCTAACTTGACGGTGATGCAAAAATGGCGACTCGGTTGGGCGTCATGAGTTCGCGCCGGTCGCGTTCAGAATGTTCAGTGTTTCCCACTCGTCAATTCAGTACTTGAACTCGGCCAGAATACCGGTCGAATCACCGTTTGAGTACGGGGATAATCGCCAACGATGATCTGGATTTTCCGTCACATCCACTGCTGATGCTGCCAAGTACGCGACCCACCAACCGAGCGCGATTTGCGATGGATAATGTGCGTTATCGAGGACTCGTGAAATGGGCACTATTGTAGAGCCAGCGTAAAAAAGGGCCTTTTTCCCTCGCGAATCGGTCATCTTGGCCGCTGTGATGAATGGCATGGCACCAACGAACGAGTGGCCGCTGACACCATTATTGTCTTGAAACGGATGCCACTGCGAGCCATCGCTGGTTTCTCCGGGACGCGAAGCGCCCGTCAACCTTTGCAAACCTAGCAACGGCGGAAACCCTACAAGCATTCCACGAAACGACCTTTCTCCCCAAGTGCCTACGGAACCCATTCGCTCAGAATCGGAAAACAGACTTCCCGCCGCCCATGCGGTCGCGTAAATCGGCACCGTCCAGATTTGATCACCACCGTCTTTGGTTTGATGAAACAGATCTTTGGTAGATTCACCGATATGAGCTTGAGAATATTCCTGCACGCTGTCATCAAGTCCCGTATTCGCGCCGATGGCCCCCAACGCAAACCCGCCGCCTAATAAAACCAGAGAATCAGGCGAATAAAAATGCACTTGATCATTCCAAAGCCGTTTTGGCAACGACAGCCTGTCCGTCGGAACCGCTAAGGGAGCGTTGTCGGTCGAAGGCAAACTGGGATCGTATGTTAATGGACCAAGCATGACGTCGTTGCTCGGCTGATAAGGCTGCAGCTCAAAACCAACTGGCTGAGCGATAACATTGGATGTTGCGAAGGATGTTGAAAACTCGGAGGGAACCTGGGGTGGTGGAGGAGAATTCATTTTCGGTGGAGCGAGTTGGTCCTGCCCGCGACTATGTAGATGCGTCGTGCTTGTACTGCTTGGTTCGTCCGCTACTTGTGCCCCTTCAAAATCAGCAGATGCCAGTTTTTGTTCTACTGACCGACGGGATTCTTCTTCCGAGATTTCGCCACTCTCAACTTTGTAGATAGCATGATTGATGGAGGGAGCAGTTTGACAACCCGAAGAAAAAACCGAAAAGCAAACACAGCAATATGTTGTAAACCGCGACCTAGCTTCCCAAAGTTTTCTCAAGGTACTCTCGCTTAATCCCAAGCATCGAACCAGCCCTCAGCAAGTCCACGATTGAGGTATGTACGTTATTTCCTCCAGTACCGAAATACAAAAGAATGCATTTTTCGAGACTTTCCGATGATCGCCGTTATCGATCATAACAAAATCGTGCTTGTACTCAGTGAAACGTGGTCATACTCGATCTCGAGCCGAATTCGAGTACGAGTACCGCCTGCGACTGAGTACTAGTACGAAAATGCTGTCAATTCAAATCGGGTTAAAAGCAATGAGGATTCAGTGCTTGCATAGCACCGCATTTTTAGCCAAAGATTTCGACTGGTATTCAGCTTCTCTGCAGGTAAGTGCAAATCCGCAAACAACATGTGCGAGAAGGATCAGTAAGCGCATTAACAAAGAAGCTTAAAACCCAACCGCATGCTGAAAACCGACGAAACAATTTCGCGACGCTATCCTGCGTCAAGCTACATTTCGTTTCCGCGCATTCGCATCCTAAGAAGTCCGAAACGCGAGAATCGGGAGTAGCAATCCAGCCCGACTCGATTACCGAAAATCGCGAGGTTTGTTATCGAATTCGCCGATTTGTTCGGTAAGGTCAAAAACTCGCGCAACCAGAACATGCGTGACGTTTTCGCG
>JANMNK010000078.1:0-12627 GCA_031373875.1 Pirellulaceae bacterium
CTATTATGCTCACAACGGTGGCGATCCCGGTGGGCAAGACATGCCGTTAGCTTGTTACTATGAATTTGACCCCAAGAAATTGGAATTCAAGAAAACGATTATCGAAGAAGGCCATGTCGGAATCGGCCTGCAAATCGTTTGCGCCGATTTAGACCAAGATGGTGACATCGACATTGCCGTTCCAGGTAAAAGCGGTACGCATCTATTATTCAATCCAGCCAAGTAGCATTTTCAAGTTTTGAAAATTCTACATCAAGGAGTTTTATCCTATGACAATCGATCCGTCCCAGCACGACTTGACGATTCGCGATTCTCAGAAATGGGTTGACGAATGGATTCGAACCGTTGGCGTCAAGTATTTCGGTGAACTGACAAACTTGGCTCAGCTAATGGAAGAAGTTGGGGAGCTTGCGAGAGTTATCTCCCGAACTTACGGCGAGCAAAGCGCCAAGCCATCGGAAACCGATCTCAATTTAGCGGACGAAATGGCGGACGTTTTCTTTGTGCTGTTATGTTTAGCAAATCAAACCGGTGTAGATCTTACTCAGGCCTTGATTGACAATATTGGCAAAAAATCCAACCGCGATGCCCTCCGTCATCGCGACAATTCCAAATTGTCATAGATTTTGATTGTGTGTTTTCCGCCGAGTTATCTCATAAATTAATTAGAAAGTCTCTGATGGGTCTCGTTATCATGCGTCGAATTGGCTTTTGTGCAGGGCACCGGCTGCTTGGACACGAAGGCAAATGCCAACATTTTCACGGGCATAACTACGTTGCGGAATTCTTTGTAACTGGATCCGCGCAAGACGAGGTTGGTCGAGTTATCGATTTTGCCGTACTCAAAGCGCGTTGCAAAGGTTGGTTAGACGAGAATTGGGATCATAGTTTTGTGGTTTGGGACGAGGACAAGAACGCGATCGCTGCTCTGAAATCGGTGACGCCGCAACGTTACTTCCTGCTGCCCTACAATCCAACTTCAGAAAACATGGCCCGCTACCTGCTTGAAATCGTCTGCCCCAAAATCCTCGAAGGAACCGCCGCCCGCGCCGTCCGCGTCCGAATCTGGGAATCCGAAGAGTCATTTGCCGAAGCATCCGTCCCAGACGTTGACTAATTACCGACAATCCAAGTACGTGAAAAAACGTAGAACGGGTTTCAACCCGTTACCCCACCCTCAAGCCCCTCTAAGAACCACTACGACTGTACCTGAAAATCAACACATACTCCGTCTACTGGCAAAAATTCACCTCACCCATTCCTGCTCCCACCCTCCAAGTACATCTCCCTAACCACCCCGTCTCTAACGGTTTTAATCGGCGACCGACGCTTCAGCGATCAATTGACTAAACACGCGATCAAACTGTCCGCGAGTCAGTACCATGTCAAACGTGGAGTCGCGTGCGGTCCCGATTGCGTCTTCAGCAACGTGCGGCGCGTACGCAACCAATTTGGAGTTTGGAAAACTTGCTCGCAATTCTGTTCCTACCGATCCAATATCTAAGCCCGGCAAGGTCAGGTCGATAATCACTAAGGGCACCTTACCATCGGTCGGAATCTTTGACTTGAGCAATTCAACATTGAATGCGCACACCAATTGCTGGCCCGCGAGCTTCGCGGCACCCGAAACCCGCGATTGAAAAATTAAATCCTTCGTCAGAAACCCAATCATGCAAGCACTTCCATTTCACGATCGAACTTGATCGGTTAACTGCCGGTAAGAAAAGTTATTAGATTGTTGAAGTTAATCCACAAACTGCCGATCCCGATCATCAGCAACACAACGCCGCTTAACCAAAGTCCAACGTCCCACAATGCACTGGGCTTTAGTTCGGTAAAACATCGCCAATAGCGAAAGTATATTGCGGCCGCAAAGAGCATGGGAAGCATGATAGCTTGCGCCATGCCGCTAATCATGACCAACAAAATTGGCTTAGGGAAGAAACAGTACACAACGAGGCACAAAAAGGGAAACAATCCACTGAGAACTTTGATCATCTTGCGGCGTGTTATGGGTTCGTTCTTAATTGCTCCGATTACCGCTAATCCATCGGTAAATGTCAACGCATGGCTGGCGTTTGCAACAAAAAAAGTCGAGTACAAAACGGCGAACGCGCCCAACAAGAAAACAGGAACCGCCCAGCTTGAAAAAACGGGTTCGTACATGACCGCCAACGTTTGTATCAATTCGGATTCTGCAGGAACCAACCCCGTCTTGTAAAGTATCGCAACGCCTAGCAAATAGAACGCGATTGTTGCCAAAGTGTAAATAACCATCGATGCCCATGCGTCCCACCGCATAACGCGCATCCAACCGCGAGCACGTTCAAACCACTCGGGACTTCCGTCATACGTACCCGTCCAACGCGCGTAACCTTTCTCCAAACACCAATACGGATATTGAACCAACTCAGCAGCACCAACACCAATGATGCCCATCGCTGCAAAAGCCATTGCGATCGACCCTGGCACTTCGGGAAACTGAAACGACAAGCCATGTAGAATCTCTGCGGGCGTAATTCGCCACTCGGGCATGAACTCAAGAGTTATCACCGTCCCGACGGTCACCATCGTAAAGATCGCCACAAAAATTGTCGCGACTGTCTGCACCGTGCTGTAACGCCCCAAGATCAATAAGATCGATGTAATGATCGTTATGGGAACTGCCCAAAGTCGATCATCGTACGGCTTGGCAAGCGAACTCCAGTCTTTGCTCGGCGAGCCCGAATACTTCAATCGATATTGATCGATCAAGAGCGCCAATTGAATACGCGATGTTTCGATTTTGTTTGCGTCAACTTTCATGGACTTGTCCACTTCGATCATCGAGCGAATTTTGGACATCTCTTGGTAGTCGCGACCTTGTTGTGTAATCGGCATGATCAGCGTCATTGTTTGTCCAACGCCGCCGACGATTCCACCCAGTTGCCCGATGCTGCACAACCACATGAAAAACCAATACCAAACCAACCAATTCCCGCGTCCAGCGATTCGCGGCCCGGGCACTTGATCCATCGACGACAGCGTCGGCATTCCTCCGATTAAGGTGAAACGGCCGATTTCAATCTGCGCAAAGACCTTGATTATGCATCCGAGAATGATGAGCCACAGCAAAACGATGCCCGCTTTGGCTCCGGTAATCGTCGTCGCAATCAATTCACCCGATCCAACAATCGAAGCAGCTATAATCAGCCCAGGACCAAGCTGCCTGAAAATGCCAATCGCAGATTTTGGCGCGTCGCGCGTCTCTCGGTTATCGACGTCAACGCTGGAACGAGTCATAATGCTTCCTTTTACAAAATCACGCGGATTCTAGTACTTCTAATGTTGCCATCGCCAAGTTGAAAAAGATACCAACCTAACGGCCCGATACAATTGACCCCGACCGATTTGATCTAAGTTTAAGCTTACTCTTGCTATTAAATTCTTTTCTCGAAGACACTTTCCGGAGATTGATACGATGATTATTGGTGTTCCCAAGGAAATCAAGGACGACGAATACCGCGTGGCAATGCTTCCCGTAGGTGCCGAAGAGCTTGTTCATCGAGGCCATAAAGTTCTCATCCAGGCGGGTGCTGGGCTGGGCTCCGGACTTGCAGACCACTCTTACCTCCAGGCAGGTGCGGAGCTAGTCGCTTCGGCCGAAGACGTTTTTCGAAGAGCGGACATCGTCGTAAAAGTCAAGGAACCCATGCCAGGCGAATGGAAATTGATTCGTCCCGGCCAGACGCTATTCACGTACTTTCATTTTGCAGCTAGCCGCGAATTGACCGACGCGATGCTGGAGTCCCAAGCTATCTGCGTTGCCTACGAAACACTGCGAGACGAACAAGGCCGCTTGCCATTGCTGACGCCTATGAGCGAAGTTGCCGGACGCATGAGCATCCAAGAAGGTGCCAAATACCTTGAGCGACCCCAACAAGGCCGCGGAATTCTATTGGGTGGCGTTCCCGGCGTACCACCAGCGCACATTACGATCCTGGGTGGTGGCATCGTCGGTGCCAACGCCGCTCGCATCGCCTCAGGTTTCCAGGCCGATGTTGCCATTCTCGACGTAAACTTAGATCGACTACGTTACCTTGACGATGTAATGCCCCCGAACGTGAATGTGCTTTTCAGCGATCGACACATGATTCGCGACCAATTAAAGCTTGCCGATCTTGTCATCGGCGCTGTACTCATTCCGGGCGCTCGCGCGCCTTATCTGGTTCGCAAGGATGACCTTCGCTTTATGAAACCGGGAAGCGTGATCATCGATGTCGCCATCGATCAAGGTGGGTGCTTCGAAACCAGTCGTCCAACAACGCACCGCAATCCGACTTATATGGTCGACGATGTATTGCATTACTGCGTCACGAACATGCCGGGCGCTGTCGGACGAACGAGCACGTTCGCATTGTGTAACGTTACGTTGCCTTGGGTAATCCAGCTTGCACAAAAAGGTGTCGATAGCGCGCTTCAGAATTCGTCCGCCCTTCGACATGCGCTCAACGTATACCGGGGACAAGTGACCAATCTCGCAGTTGCGGAAACTTTCGGTTTGGATCATCAACCGCTCACCACTGCTTGAACCGCTTAGACACATTTGCAAGGTATCCCCATGACGCATCGAAACACGCTAGCCAAACTTGTCAGTATTAATAGCGTCAACACTGCGTATGAAAATGGTCCGGGCGAATCGGAGATTGCTGATTTTATCAAGGATTTTTTTGATTCGCGGGGAATCGAAACCTGGACGCAGAACGTTTTCCCCAATCGCAACAATGTGGTCGCACGTTTGCCTGGCCGTCAATCCAATCGTCGAGTTATTCTCGAAGCACATGTCGATACGGCATCCATAAAAGGGATGACGATTCCACCGTTTGACCCCAAAATAGAAAACGGCAAAATGTATGGACGTGGATCGTGCGATACCAAAGCGGGCTTAGCCACAATGATGCACGCAATTGCGGAACTTCACGAGCGGAATATTGTTCCTCCTTGCGAAGTTTGGATGGCAGCTGTTGTCGACGAAGAGTATTCTTTCCGAGGCGTCGTAAAACTGTGTGAGGATCTTGTCGCTCACGCAGCGCTCGTTGCCGAACCAACCGAAATGCGAGCTGTTATTGCAAGTAAAGGAGTGCTCCGTTGGCGAATCACAGCCTACGGAAAATCGGCGCACAGTTCCAAAGTCCACTTGGGGATTAACTCCATCTATCACATGGCCAAACTGGTCGTGGCGATCGAAAACCTCCATCAAGCTCTATCCGAAACCAAACATCCGTTGCTCGGTCCAGGAACGGGGAATGTTGGTTTGATTTCGGGGGGGACACAAGTCAATTTTGTTCCCGATCGCTGTTGCATTGAAATCGATCGGCGTCTACTGCCAAACGAGTCTTCCAAGAAAGTGCTTGCCGAATATCAGGAGATCATCGATTCGATTCAGAATCAGGATCCAACCGCGCGTTTTGAAATGGAACCGCCAATGATCCTTGATGAAGGATTGTCCACCGACGAAAATGCACAAGTGGCTCAATGCTCAAGTAGCATCTTGCAATCGATGGGTCTGGACGGGAATCTAAGTGGCGTACCATTCGGGAGCGACGCCAGTAAATTGGCTCGACAAGGTGTTCCAAGTGTCATCATTGGACCGGGAAGTATCGATCGAGCCCACGCCGCAATCGAATATGTCGAACTTGATCAGCTTGACCAAGCATTTGAATTCTATCGTAGTTTTCTTCTTCAATTCGAATAACACCCTTTCAAATAACGCGAGCACAACATGAAAAACCGGCGTGAATTCCTGCAAACTGCTTCCGCAGCCACACTCGTCACACCGCTGTTGAGTTCGACGGCTCGATTGCTCGGATCAACGGTTCACTCGAAGCCGTGTAAATGCATCGACGCACACGTGCACGTGTGGGGACCTTTTTCTAAAGACTATCCGCTTGCCGCTGGCTTCTCCGAAAAAGATATGGCGCCGCCAACATTCACTCCAGAAGAATTGTTTGCTCACTGCCGACCGCAAAATGTAGACCGAATTGTTCTGATTCAGATGAACTTTTTCGGATTAGATAATCGCTACATGCTCGATTGCATGGCTAAACACAAAGGCGTCTTCTCTGGTGTCGCGGTGATCGACGAAACTAAATCCGATGCAGTCGCGACGATGAAGCAACTAGCAACAAAAGGTGTGCGCGGCTTCCGACTGTATGCTAATAAAGCCAATGCCGTTTCTTGGTTAAACTCAACCGGTATGAACGCCATATGGAAGTACGGTGCCGACGCGGGGCTTTCGATGTGCTTGCTCTCCGATCCGGATGCTCTGGGAATTATCGATGAACTTTGTGCCAAGTTTCCCAAGACACCTGTTGTCATCGATCACTTTTCGCGAATCGGTATGAAAGGCACTGTGCAGTCGGCTGATCTGGACGCATTGTGCAGACTTTCTCGATTTGAAAACGTGCATGTAAAAACGTCTGCATTTTATGCGTTAGGAAAAAAGAATGCACCTTACCTCGATCTGGCCGATATGATCCGGAAATTGCGCGATACTTTTGGTGCCAACCGATTGATGTGGGCGTCGGACTGTCCCTATCAAGTACAGGATGGTCACACCTTCGTAGCTTCCTTAAGCCTTATCCGAGATAAGCTCGATTTCCTAATCGCCGAGGATAAAGACTGGATGCTACGGAAAACGGCGGAAAAAGTTTTCTTCTCTTAGTTTACTTTTGAAAATCGTATTGCTGAGAATACAACAATCGAATGGACTCAACAAAACGAGATTTGGGAATCGAATGGGTATGGAGACGAATGAAGGATCTGACGGAAAAGCGGATCCAAAATTAGGCGTGGATCTATTCCTTGTTGATGCTGCGACATTGTTGCATCGTTATGGAACGCCGTCGCACCGACTTGAGCGAGTCATGGCTAAAGTGTCGAAAACTCTCGGAGTTGAAGGCATTTTTCTTTATACGCCAACAGCTTTGATCATCTCGCTGAAGGATGACACGGGTGAAAAGACGTTTATGCGGCGGGTGGATTCGGGGACCATTCAAGTCGACAAACTGATCGGTTTCGATGAAGTTTTGGAACGCCTCGAAGATGGATCGATCGACGTTGCTACCGCCTCCAAACAACTCCACGAAGTCGCCAGTGCACCGCCCCCATTTTCGGCTTGGGTGACAGCGATTGCTTGCGCGATTTTATGCGGGACGATCGCAGTTTTCTTTCGTGGGAATTTGATCGAAGTTTGCCTTGCGACTTTTCTCGGGTTCATAATCGCAATGCTGGAAATGCTCCACGCAAAGTTTGGCGGAGAACGGGGCATGCTGGAACCTTTGGCTGGTTTCGCTGCGTCGATTAGCTCATTGTCCATCGCACATTGGCTTGTCCCACACGATGATCGTTTAGTTACTCTCGCCGCATTAATCGTGATTTTGCCCGGATTACAATTGACGATTTCCTTGACAGAGCTTGCCGTTGGGCATCTTTCGGCAGGGGTCGCGCGTTTGGCGGGGGCGTGTGTTAGCTTGCTGACATTGACTGTTGGAGTTGCTATCGCTTGGAGGATCGGTGCCCCATTGAGAAACTTGCCCGGGGCTCCGGAATGGATCATTAGCGAAAACTGGCAGTGGATAGCCCTGATGATCGCCCCGATAACTTTTTCGATTCTATTCCGAGCTCGTTTTGCTCAATGGCCCATCATTGTCGCCGTTTCGATATCGGGCTTTTTGGTAAGTCGGTATGCCGGAATTTATGGAATCGAAGTCGGTGCATTTTTTGGTGCCCTGGTCGTCGGCTGCCTCAGCAATTTGTATGCTCGAATACGTAATCGGCCAGCCATGGTACCACTCACTCCCGGGATTATCATGTTGGTGCCAGGCTCAGTCGGTTACCGATCTCTAACGGCAATGCTTGATCACCAAACCATTCAAGGTATCGATTTTGCATTTTCAATGATGATCTTAGGCGTTTCCATCGTCGGTGGCGTGTTAACGTCCAATGCGATCATGCCGCCAAAGCGAATCCTTTGAAGACCTCGATCGACGTGACGTTTAGCTTGACGTTTCACTCGATGTTAGCGCGAATTTGTGAGGTCAAAGGCAACTGCCAAGAACGGACAAGGTGAACTTGACGTCGCTCTCCGCGTTGTAGCCATGAATTGCGATTCGAATTCGGCCGGCGTGATGCATGACATGGACATTCTCTTTTTCAAGTGCCGCGTGAATTCGAACTACTTGGTCGTGTTGGAACGCGACGATGCCGCTGGGATACTCCGGGCCATGAGGACACATCGGTGTTAACCCAAGTGAGACTAGGCCATCATGCATCATCCGTACTAGCGGATTGGCATGTTGCTCGATTGCTGCAATGCCGACGCTTTCAAGGTAGCGCAACGATGCGTTCAAAGCATATAGAGAAACAAAGTTGGGCATTCCTACTGAATAACTGGCCGCCCCGGTTTTGGTAACGGCTCGTTCAAATCGATCGGCGTCGAAAGCGTTTGTCAAATGATACCAACCACCTGCGAAGGTTGTTAATCTATCGTCATTGCGACTTGGCACGCCGATAATACATCCGCCGTGAATTCCTAGGGTCCATTTATGTGTACTGGAAATGACAATGTCGGCCTCATGGCAGTCCAGCGAAATTCGGCCGAGAGCTTGCGTGACATCGACTGCGATGAGTGCGTTGGGGGCCAAGCGTCTTACGCTTTGTAGGAACGGTTTCCAATCGAGACGATGACCGTTATAAAAACTCACGAGTGAAACTTGGACAAGCTTCGTTTTTTCAGAAAGCAATGGCAACAAGTCATCGATAACTAGTTGGCCATCACGCGCTATCCACAGTTTGGCATTCAGTTGCTTGGGGCGTCGAATCCAAGGGGTCGCACCCGCCGGGAAATCGATGTTGCTTATGACAACTTCGTCCATTTCCTCCAGTCGTAATGCCGATGCGAGTAAGTTGTAAGCTTCGGAACTACACGAGCAGAACGAGACCTCGTCTTTGTCGAGGTGTAGCATTCGGGCGCTGATTTCGCGGCAAGCTTCGACTTGGGCAAAATGTGCATCGCGACCTCGCATACCACGTAGTTTGTCATGCCAGTAAGCTTGAATTGCTTGACCGACACATAGCGGTGGTATGCTTTCGGCTGCCGTGTTGAGGTAGACCATGCCGGAAAGTGCCGGGAAATCTGCTTGGCGCGTCGAATCGGTAAGCATCGAGTCTAGCTTTCTTTAGCTAATGAGTTTTTTGGTTCTCGCCACAGCACCAGCATAGCGATGAGTCCTAGTATCGGCGCGAAACCAACGATGGCAAGCCCCAGATCAAAGGACCCTGTCTGGTCGACGTATTTTCCAAAGTACCGTTGCAGGGGTGATGTCAAGAACCAAGCAAGAAAACCAAGTAAGCCGGTCGCTTTACCGAGGCGGCTTGAACTGATCTCTTGGGCGAATGAATAGTAGCAAGGAAAGAGCCCAAGGAGCGCCGCGCCGACCATTAATAACGTGCCTAAAAGCAGCCAGCCAGCAGGCAGCATCGCGGCTACTGACGTGAGCATCGTTAACATGGCACATACTGCATAAACAGTGAGTCGCGATCGGTGAACGTCCCATCCTCGCCGCGCAAGCCACAGCGCGGCGGAACCTGCAATCAGACATCCGATATCCGTTGCAATGAAATACGCTGAGTTGAAATAAAGTGCTTCGGACTCGGAATAGCCTCTGCCTTCCTGGAGGAACTTGTTAAGCCAAGCTCGAATCAATTGCCAAGTCGCGTTGATAGAAACCACCATGATCACCAAAGCCCAAAATTTGGGGTTGGTGACGAATTCGAACAACCAGAATTGTTGTGGGGATTTGGCACTATTTTCAACGCGCGAGTTGGGCGTTTGAATTGATCCTTTGCGGACAATTAACAGCCAAAGGATGCACCAGAGAACTCCCACGGTACCAATGATGAGGAAGGGCGGACGCCAGCCATCGGGTTCGGTTGGTGGACCAACGAGCGACCGAATAATAAGTGGCGTCAAAATAGCGCCCAATGATGCGCCGCTTTGCAGAACACTATTTCCCATAGCCCGCTCGCCTTGGGTCATGATGGCATGGGTGACGACCAGTGCGCAAGGCCAATGCCCGGCTTCGAAAAAGCCCAAAAAGGTTCGGCAAGCCAGCATGCTTTCGTAACTATTGGTCAAGCCAGTGACAAAGCCCACCATCGACCAAGAAAAAAGGACCAGTGGATAGAGAACTCGAACCGAAACACGATCTGCCAAGGCACCAAAAAAGAGCGAGCCAAATGCGAATGCTATTCCAAAATAAAGCTCCAAGTTTCCATATTGCTCGTTGCTCAAATCGAACTGTTGCGTAATACGAACAGACAGGTTCGCCAAAGTTTGACGGTCCATATAGTTGATCATCGTTGCCAGTAGTAGCAACACACTGACCCACCAATGCCAAGTACCTCGCTGGGGCATTTTCATAGTAAACGATCTCTGGAGAGTAGTAGGCGAGGGTGAAGGTGGGATTTGTCCGGCGGGGCCGCGTTGTGTTTCAATGCGTGTGAGTCGTCAAATGTAAGGCGTTGATTGTATCGAACAGAGTCGGCGGAGAAAACGTCTCGTCAAATCAAGCGACCAGATTGACAGTGACTTTAAAACGGTTTTGCAATTCAGGCGTAAGCGGCCCCGACGTCACAAAAAAATGGCCCGGCATCTGCGACACCGGGCCATTCGTTTTTTTATTCAGTGATTCGGAGCAATTTTCTATCGGTAGATAATCTAGCAGCAAAACCAGGATTAATTGCCGCCATTACCGGCACCGCCGCCGCCCTGCCCACCAGCCCCAGGACCCTGCCCACCAGCACCAGGACCCGGCGCACCAGCACCACCTGGAGCATCCTCGGTTGTTCCGCTGCCTTCGGTCGTGTCACCGGTCTTGCCTTCTTCAGTCTTTCCAGCCGTATCTTCGCCAGGATTACCGCCTTCGGCTGGAGGCGTCGCGCCCTCCTCTTCTCCTTCTTCGGCATCCTTTTCGGCTTCGATTTCGTCAGGATCGGCGACGCCTGGATATTCCCGGAGAGCCGTTTTCAAATCTTCCATTACTGTTTCAATTTCGGATTTCATTCCTCGAATATCTTTGATCGAGGGTGATTTGAGAGCTTCTTGAAGATTGGTCAATTCGTCTAGAACTTTTTGAGCGAGTGGTCCGTTATCTTGTTGTTCGAGCAAAGGCAAGATACCATTTCGCTCGACCAACTCGCCGTCTTTGCGAGTTCCATCCAAGCCCATACGAATGTGTTCTAAGACTTCGTGCAGATATCGGCGAACGACGCGAACCTCTGGCGGTTGAGTTGGGCCCGTTGTCTTCCGAGGAGACGCCCCTCCTGGGCCGCCAGGGTTATAGGGGCTACCACCTGGAGGCGCTCCACCGCCACCGCCGCCAGCACCCGATGATTCATCCGCTTCACCCCCACCGCCGCCACCGCCAGGACCACCACCCATTCCGGGCATGTTAGCTCGTCCACCACCACCAGCAATACCCCCAGAAATCGACGCAGCAATCTGGCTTAACCGATCAGTTTGCGAATTCCAATATTTCAAACGCTCTAACGTGACCTTGCAAGCGTTTTGCATCAGTACGTCAGCCGTTTCGGCGGGGATCGATTTAGAGAATTCTTTGCTTCCCAAAAGATGGATGCAACGCAACCTTAAGTTCGTGTCTGCTGATTCATCTTGCACATGAGCGAGAACGAATTGATTAACGCGCGGGTTGAGAACAGCGTTACAACGAGTCAGCAAATCCAGGCACTTGCGACCTATAAAGCCGTGGACGGCCGTGGTGCGGGCTACTGGCTTTGGTTCTTCGAGCATCGTCAAGAGTTTTTCGGCCATTTGTGCTTTCGCTGCATCTTGCCAGCCTGCAACATGTCGTTCAAGTGCCGCCAGAGAAGCGATGCGAACGTAGTCAGGGCGTTTGGCGTCGAAGGCCCACGACATCAGCGCTTTAGAGCCCTCCACAAATGGCACGCGGTTTTTGTTACGCTCTCCAGAGATATCCAGTTCGCCGATCATAAATATCCAGTTGGTGATCGTTGCGGGATGAAAGTCACCTTGATCGATCTTTGGTTTTAGTTCACCAAAAATCATTCTGGAAAAGGTCTCGCGTCCAGCGCCGGTACAAAGGAGGTTGTCGTTGGTGAAAGTATCGCGATACTCGTTGATGTTGGCTTCGCTGGCGTACGTCATCGCAGGGATGAGAAAGGTTGCATAATAGGCTCGTACGACCGCGTCGTCGTAGCTTTGTTTGATCGCTTCATTCTTCTTTTTCTCGGGCTCTTTACGACCCTCTGCTTTTTTCATTGCGTCAGCAGGAGGTATGATCGTGTATTTGGGCTTGGCAGCAGGCGGACTGGCTGGGGCTGCTGGTGTAGCTGCAGGCGGACTAGCCGGTGGCTGCGCTTGCAATGCCGCGGAATTAAAACCACCTACGAACAATGCTATTACGCATGTGCCGACAGATAAGCGAATCGTTTTCATAACAGCTCCTTGGCTAACCAGACCGCATCTCGATCAAACCGAGCGAGGCATAACACTTATTGAGCGCGACTGGCGGGCAAACGTACCCAATCCTTGCGAAGGGATTCTTA
>JANMNK010000080.1:0-5623 GCA_031373875.1 Pirellulaceae bacterium
TAAAATTCTGGCGACGGGCGCGGCTTGGCCCTTTTCATTCTCCGATACGGATCGTCTAACTGGTTACTCGTTGTGAATGAGATCAGCTTTCTCCATTTGCGATTTGGGGCACCGCTCTCTACTATGGTTTGAGCCGAACCAAAATCGATGTCGGCGGAATTGAAAATATGCGAACCTAACCCGACTTCGCGGATATTCTTTTGACAATTCATTCGTTTGCCAGCTTCAGGAGCACTTCGCTGTGCTGGTAGTAACAATGCGATGACAACCACTCCAATTGCCAAAATGGTTCCGACCAATCTAACTTTCCCCCAAAACTTAGATGCTCCAGGACGGACAAGAGCAGCAGGCTGCTCAACATTATCCCGATTGGTCGGGTCGTCGGTCGTATCGTCTGCCATTCGTATTCACGTCTTTTACCGAGATGAACTAATTCACCAAGCCAAAATGCGCCAAAGCTTGTTTCACTGCAATATAGCAGATAAGTGTATTTTCAGAGCAATTCGCCGGCTCGTTTTTGGCGACTTGGGAAGTAAAGACGAACGGTAGAATACATTTGCTGTGCAACGATGTTTGCGAGGCTGAGCCACACATCCTCATCTTGCAACCGAGCGACAAGAACACAAAGTCCCGAGGCAATTTGATGCGACGACCAACTCACCACTATCTACTATTAGCGGTTACGGTCGTCGCATGCGGCATCGCTTCGAGGATGATTCGCGTCGGCAACCCGATTTGGGACAAGTATGCTGGCGACGCTTTGTATGCGATGTTGGCTTATCTTGTCCTAAGCATCTTTTGGCGATCGGGCACGCCTGTTTTCAAAGCGATGGTGACGATGGTAATCATGCTGCTGATCGAGTCTTTCCAATTAACCGGCATCCCGCTGGAATTACGCTGGGGTTCAAATACAGTGTTGCGCGCTGTCACCATCCTCCTAGGAACGGAGTTTCGATGGTTTGACGTGGTCGCGTACTTTGTGGGGATCGCATCCGTTGCGACAATCGATAGTTACGGATTAAAGCCCACAACTGAACTTGAAAAATCGACTATTGACGATTGAGATCTGGATGCTTTGTTCTACCCGGAACTTAGTTTCCATTTTCCCTTTTGCGCCATCGCGCGAACACTTCGAAAAGAAATCTACCGAGAAGACACTGCTCGCCCAGAACAATGTTTCTATTTATTCGAACTGAACTGACTCTTTTGGCTTAGGCAAGAACTGAGGTAGCTCATGTTTTCCAAGGCGGCGGTGGAAGATAATGACTTCGGGTCCGTCATTCGACTGAAGCGACAATCGTTGAATAATCAACCCCGACTCGGTTTTCAGCGTGTAGTTCGCAAATGTGGCATGCTCGCGACGCCATAGCGATCGGCCGCGAACGACAAGCTCCGGTTGTCCAAGACTATTTGTCTCGACTTCGACTCTCGCCAATTTGGGTAGGCTACTCCAGGGCTCACCCAAAAATCCAACCAAGACATTTGGATCAGCGCCAAACCATTTCGGAAATAGCAAAGCCATGATCGGTCCCACGACTAGGTCGCGGTAGTAACGGAGGATTCGACTGACTCGCAGGAATGCGAAACCTGCGATTGCGAACATCGTCAAGTTGACGAGGGTGGCCAAGAAGGGACTAAAACAGTAGAGGCTAGTGAGTGCTGCGCAAAGCGTTTTGTTCGATGCTTCGAAAATGGCGTCGACGAATGGAAAAGGAGTAAGCCAGATGACGAACTCAAAGAAGATTTTTAAAGCATTGATAACCAACACGTTGTGCGCTGCAACACCGGCCATCAAGATGTCGTAGGGCAGCGTTGCAATGCCCGCTGTCGCCACTGTTGGCATGCCCCCTTCCAAAGTCGGAATATCGCCTGTGGAAAAGAGACGCATTACGATGAGGATAATCACGGCCGAATACGTTTCGAGTTTTTCAGCGGCCAATGCGATCGGTTTACTGACTTTGGAAAGCCTTGGCAAGCTTGTAAATACTGCAAGTGTCGCCATGGACCAGAACAGCCACGGATTGTTCATGGGCCCCGACGGATCAAATAATGCGCTTCGCTGTTGAAGCCAATCGGGCCCATAGGTTGCTATGCCCGACAGGATCGCCAAACCAAAGAACGGAGACAGTGCGACCGGAGCCAAGGGCCCCATCCATTCTGCTGTCGATAGTGTCTTGCTGATTTGTTGGCTTGATTGATGAATACTCGGGTCCAGTATTCCTGGCTGGGCTGTGGAATTCCACGTGGTCATGAGGGAACCGAACAGCAATATCCCGGTCAACAAAAATATTTTCATCATCACCGATTCGATCCCAATTGTCTCTGGTTGTACAGACTTGCCACTTGAAACTATGATCGTATCACAACACAGCTTGTTTCGAACCAGAAAGCAGCACGAGATTTTGAGGAACATGGAATGAGTAAGCCTTGGCTAGTCACGATTTTGCTCGCAGTTGCTTTGACGTGTCGGCTATCGGCTCAAGGACTCAATCCGTCCCAAGGCCGACAAATACAACTCGACAAAACGCTGATCGCTCCTTCTATCCCAACTGACTCGCACGTAAAACCAAGATTCTTCGCGCTGGACCCTCAGACGGAGCTAAGGAAACAGCGATTCTGGGACAATCGCGATTGGGATTGGTATCAACAGAATATCCCGTTCTTTGATTGCCCCGATGCGGATATCACGACTACGTATTATTACCGCTGGGAAGCAATGACCAAGCACTTGGTTTATGGATCTCCGACCGACGGCTATGCATTTACGGAATTCATCGATCGACCATTTTGGTCGGGAACGTATGGAGCCATTAGCTGTCCGGCAGGACATCAACTCTACGAATCCCGCTGGCTTCGTTCTCCTCGCATCGGATACGACTATGCACGGTATTGGTTTCGCACCGAAGGGGCCGAGCCTCGCAATTACAGTTGCTGGTTGGCCGATGCGATTTGGGCTTTGCATTCCGTACATCCTGACGAGCTAACCCTGATCGATTTGCTGCCCGACTTGGTAAAGAATTTTGAAGGATGGGAGGCTCGTCATTGGGTTCCCGAACAGGGCATGTTCTGGCAGACCGGACATGATGACGGCATGGAGTTTAATATCAATAGTCGCCAAACGGCCGACATCCTGCGGGGTGCTCCCGGATTTCGCCCGACGATAAATACCTACATGTGGGCCGATGCACGAGCGATTTCCCAAGCAGCTGAGTTAGCGCATGACGAAAGCTTGGCCAAACGGTTTTCAACAAAGGCAGACGCATTGAAGGACCGGCTTCAAAAATCTTTGTGGGATCCCAAGCGTGAATTTTTCCTTCAACGATACTTGCGCGACGAACATCGCGATGGATTCGATATCAAGGCGGGCTCACTGACCTACGAGACGGGTCAGCACGCTGGAAGCCCCCATGGTCGAGAAGAAATAGGGTACGTGCCCTGGCAGTTTGGACTTCCTGATCCTGGATACGAAGCTGCCTGGAAATTCTTGATGGACGACAATTATTTCGCGGCACCATTCGGCCCCAGAACAGTTGAACGAAATGATCCGATGTATTTCCTGTCGCAAGGTTGCTGTTGGTGGAGCGGCCAATCGTGGCCTTACGCGACGACGCAAACTTTGAAAGCAATGGCTAACTTGCTTCACGACTACAAACAAGACTATGTTTCGCGCGACGACTATGTTCGGTTGCTTACAACGTTCGCCAAGACTCATCGCAAGAATGGGCAGCCGTACATTGCCGAAGGTTGCCATCCGGAAACAGGGTCTTGGGAAGGCCACGATGCGTACAATCACAGCGAGCACTATTTCCATTCGGGCTTTATCGACTTGATACTTACTGGGCTCGTAGGAATTCGCGTTGACGATGGGAACCGAATTCAGCTTGACCCGCTTGCTCCAGAAAGCTGGGATTATTTCGCTGTCGACAACTTGGTTTATCGTGGCCATCAAGTGACTATCCTGTGGGACCGTACGGGCAAGAAATATAACAAAGGAGAAGGATTTCAAGTTGTGGTCGACGGGCATGTCGTCGCGAAAAAACCGACACCAACGCGAGTGGACATCGAATTGCCAGACACGCAACCAGATACAGAAATATTTTCTCGCCGAGCAAACGTAGCCGTGAATAGTTCCCTGGCAATGTTTCCTCAAATGACTGCATCTTCGACGGCAAATTACACAGCACCCTCAAAGGCCATCGATGGAAATTACTGGTATCACATATCGCCACCCAACCGTTGGGCTGCGACCGAGTCCGCGTCGGGCCAACATTGGATCGAAGTTGATTTCGGCGTACCACGAGTAATCGATGAAGTAAGCCTTTACTGGTTGGATGACTTAGGCGCAAACACCATTTCTGCACCGCGCGAAGTGAGTTTGCAATATTGGTCTGACGATCAATGGAGCTCCATTCCGCATAGCAATACATCGATTCCCGAAGGGCATCGCGCCAATCGCTACTGGTTCTCGGCACTATCGACGTCTAAAGTTCGAGTCAATGCAAAAAGCACACCAGGCCGATCCGTCGGATTGACCGAGTTCGAATGTTGGGGACCTGCCGATCAAGATCTTTCGCCGCCGCCTGCTCCCGAAGGCAATTTAGCGGCACGCCGCAAAGGCCAAGAGTTTCCGAAAGCACAAGCTTCGTTTACATCCCGCTACGACAAAATCGAAGAAGCCGTCGACGGTTTAATAGGCTTTCAACCAGAGCCCCGCAATCGGTGGACTTGTTACGAGTCGCCAAATCAAGAAGACTGGTTCGAAGTCGACTTTGGACAAGAAACCCGAATTGGGAGCGTGGAACTTGGTTTTTACAATGATGGCGGCGGTGTTCAGATTCCCGCAGAATATCGACTGGAGTATTGGGATGGTCAGGCTTGGAAGCCGCTACAGGAAGTCAAACGCGATCCCCTCAATCCAACGGGCGGGCAAATGAACCAAGTCATTGTCTCGCCAACTACAACCGCCAAAGTACGCGTGATCTTGGTGCATCGCGGCAATTCCAAATCAGGATTAACTGAATTTCAAATCTGGGCACCTGCCCAAAATTAGAGGTGTGATATGAAGACAGATTTTCGACTGGCATTTCTGATCGTATTGCTCTTGAGTTGCGTCAGTTCGACGATTGGCAACGCTCGGGCCCAATCATCCGACAAAGAATCGACGGAGTATTTTTTGTTCTTGACGTCTGGCAAGAGCGCGAAAGACGTTCCACTTACCGAATTGCAGGCCAAGCAAAAGGCGCATGTCGGAAACTTTGGAACGCTTGCCAAAGAAAACAAACTCAGTTTGGCAGGACCGATGGGTGATCCAAAACAACTTCTACGCGGTGTGATTTTGGTCAATGCGCCAGACGTTCCAACGATGGAAAAATATTTTGATGCGGACCCTTACGTCAAAGAGGGCTTTATGAAGATCGAGAGCAACCCGATTCGCGAACGAATCGGCGAGCCGAGCGTGATAGTCAATCCCGACGGACTAGAAGAACTGCGAATTATCGTTTGGGATTACACGGCTGCTGAAAAGAAAGACCGCAAGATTGCTGAGCCAGCACTGGGGGAGCACGTCAAGCATTGGCAAGAGTTGCAAACCACGGGTCGAGTGGGACTAATATGCCGATTTGAG
>JANMNK010000115.1:0-2686 GCA_031373875.1 Pirellulaceae bacterium
TCTTGCTCGTTTTCTTTGGCTGTGGCGCGGTGCATGCAGCGATCTTGTTGGGTGCTCAGAACGGTGTGTGGCAGGTTGCGATCGTTTGGGGAATAGCCATCATGGTCGCAATCTTCTCAGTTGGAGCGATCAGCGGAGCGCATATCAATCCAGCGATGACCATTGCACTAACGGTTTGGGGGCGGCATCCTTGGCGTTTAGTTTTTCCCTACATCGCAGGTCAGTTGACGGGAGCTATTCTTGCCGCAGCGATTTTGTTCACCTTGTTTTCCGGCTTTCTTGCTGAAAAGGAATTGGAGAAAGGCGTCGTTCGCGGTGAAACGGGAAGCATCGTAACGGCCATGTGCTATGGGGAGTATTTTCCCAACCCCGGTTCGATTGCGACATCACCCGGCAAATATGACGCGGCTGCTCATCAAGCTTTACGAAGTCGTTTCTTGCACAATGCGGCTTGGTTGGCTGAGTTTATTGGCACGATGATTTTGGCCATTGTGGTCTTTGCACTTACAGATGAAAAAAACAGCAATCGACCTTTAGCGAATTTGGCACCCGTCTTTATCGGACTGACTGTATCTGCGTTGATCTCGGTTTTGGCACCTCTCACGCAAGCTGGATTCAATCCGGCACGAGACTTTGGACCTCGATTGTTTGCTTACTTTGCGGGGTGGGGATCCGTCGCAATTCCTGGTTGGAGTGAACCTGGATGGCTGACGGTATATATTATTGCTCCAATTCTCGGCGCTGTGTTTGGGGGCGGGATTTATCAATACGTGTTGCGACCGGCGTACCCTGTTGAGGAGATTAGTTAATGCGATTGGTCATAACTGCCGTCTTCATGTTGCTTGGGTTTGCTTTTGTTTCGAGCGTTTCCGTCGCTGTCGCTCAATCCGAATTCGAACTCGATCCGTCGCTTCCTTATCTAGCCACGCGCTCGAATCCAGTTACTTACGATGTCGATTTTTCCGTCGTCGTTACGCCGCCTTACAAGTGCAGCAAATTGCAAGTTTGGTTGCCTATCCCCGTTTCTGACAATGCTCAGGAAATCGAAAGTAGCCGTCTATCGACATTTCCAATGCAGGTCGAGGCGGTTGTTGCTACCGAAGAAGTTTTCGGCAATCGATTCGCTTATTTCGAGTTCGCTTCGCCTCAAGGCGCACAAATAATTCGGCATCAGTTTCGAATCAAAGCTTTTCAACTCGATTGGCAAATCGATCCGAAAAAAGTCGAGACGATCGATGCTTGGCCAGCGAGTTTCAATAAATTCCGACAAGGCGACACTCAGGCGGTTGTTGTCGATGATCGATTCACTTCGTTGCTCGCAGAGATTGTTCCATCACGTACTTCGCCCATTCAAGATTTTGCAAAAGTGATAGACTGGGTGCAGGAGAACGTTGAGTACGACCATCACGATGCGTCCCTCCGAGCAAATGCTGAGCAAGTTCTCGTAAAACGCCGAGGCCATTGCAGCGATTACCACAGTTTCTGTGCTTCACTTGGGCGTGCCATGGGTGTTCCGACCCGTGTGACCTATGGCATTAATGCTTTCCCCAAGAACTCGCCTTCGCATTGCAAACTGGAAGCGTTCATCGTGCCGCACGGATGGGTCAGTTTTGATGTGTCCGAGACTCAGAAGCTTGTCGATACGATACGCAAAGCTAAAGAGTTGGATGACACTGCGCGGGCAGACCTGGCTCGCCTTGCGATGGTTCGCCTTCATAGAGGATTCCGTGACAACACTTGGTTCCTGCAAACGCGTGGGACAGATTACGAACTTGTCCCGAAAGCCAGTAAACGAGTGCCTGTTGTGCGGACGGCTTATATCGAAGCGGACGGTGTGCCGTTGCCCGATCCCGATCCTGCAGACAAAGACGAGAAAGCGTTTTCGTGGATGACTGTTCATGAATATCGAGCGGACAAGAAAGTGACTTATCCGTTTTCCGATTGGAATTCACTTAACAAAAATAAAGAGGCTAAAAACAATGTCCGATAACCCACGTTTCATCATGATTGGCGGATTCCTCGGCGCGGGAAAAACTACGACGATCGCTAGACTGGCAAGGCACTATCAATCTGAAGGCAAACGCGTTGCGATTGTAACCAACGATCAAGCGACCGATTTGGTGGATACCAATTTGCTGCGATCGCAAGGGTTTGACGTAGGAGAAGTTGCCGGTTCCTGTTTTTGCTGCAACTTTGATGAACTGACCCGAACCGTCGAACGGCTTGGTGCGGACGAGCGCCCGGATGTTGTCATTGCCGAACCCGTGGGAAGTTGCACGGATCTCGTCGCAACCGTCATTCGGCCGCTTCAACAGATTTACTCGCAACCGTTCGAAATTGCTCCCTTCGGCGTCATTCTAAAACCAAGTCACGGTTTGAAAATTCTGAAAAAAGCGTCGAAGGGCGGATTCTCTCCACAAGCTGCTTACATTTTTCGAAAGCAAATCGAGGAAGCCGACTTTGTCATACTTAACCGAATTGATGAACTCACGGCGGAAGTCGTCGATGAGCTGACAACGCTCATACAAGCGAATTACCCCGGCATCGATTGCTTGCGAATGTCGGCCGTAACGGGCGATGGATTCGATGCCGTGTGCGACTACCTCGATAGAAAAGGTCAGTTTGGACAGCGCGTGATGGATGTTGATTACCAAGTTTACGCGGAGGGCGAAGCCGAACTGGGCTG
>JANMNK010000119.1:0-5862 GCA_031373875.1 Pirellulaceae bacterium
TTGCGGATTTTTTTCGCGAAAACATTCAAGGCATTCGTCGCTTTGGTACGGCCGCACTGGATTTAGGATATCTCGGACGCGGATTATTCGGAGCTTATTTCGAATACCAACTATCGCCTTGGGATTTTGCTGCAGGAAAATTGTTTGTTGAAGAAGCTGGCGGCATGGTCACCAATTGCCAAGGTTCGCCGTTGCCGGTCGCGGCCAAATCGACGATTCTGGCAACCAACGGAATATTGCATCCCGATTCCCTCGCCATCACCAAGAAACACTGGAAGTCATGAACCAAGGCCAACTGTTCCCGCTAAACAAACACTTGTTCCTGATTGGATATCGCGGCAGTGGAAAGACTTCGGTAGCCCGCGAGTTAGCACGGAATTATGGTTGCGAGCAGGTTGATACGGACCAACTAGTTGAACAGAAAGCGGGAATGCGGATTCGCGAGATATTTGAAGTCGCAGGCGAAGAGCGTTTTCGGGAAATTGAAACGGAGGTATTGTTCGACTTGGTGAATCGTACGCCCATGATCGTTTCCTTGGGCGGAGGCATTGTACTTCGCCAAGAGAACCGTAGCGTTCTACGCAAGCATGGATTTTCTGTTTGGCTGCAAGCAACACCTGCTATACTGCACGAGAGGATTCAGGCGGACGAATCGACTCGTAATCAGCGACCTGCTTTGTCGCAACTTAGCGGTTATGACGAGATTGTTCACCTGCTTGCCAAACGTGAGCCGCTATATTCTGAATTAGCAGACAATATTGTGCAGACGGAAAACTTGAGTCCCGATAAAGTTGCGAAGCGGATCATTGAGTGGATCGACAGTTTTTGCAAAGGTAGCTGAAGCTTTACCTAGGCTCCAGGTCGTGCATGGGATTTTCTAAAAGTTTGTCGCCAACGCTGGCCGTCCTCATCGTCGCTTGCTGCGGGCTGTTGATGGCTGTCGTTATCAACTGGGCAATCTACCGATTAGCTTATTTTCGCCGGCCAATCGGACCGTGGTATCCTGCGCCCAAAGGACAACGGTCGCGGTCTTGGATGGACTTTGTACCCGTTCTTGGCTGGTACCGCATGCGACGCGAGTCCAAAGAACACGGACGTGGCTTTTGGGTCCGCCCAATGCTGATTGAATTGGTTTATCCAATGGTGTTGGCATGGTTATATTCCATGGAAATGCAGGGTGGGTTGTTGCCCGAAGCAATGCGAACCGTCCAGCCATCAGATAGTTTTTTTGCTGTGATGGATGGCAGAATTCTACCCGATACCAATCAACTCTTGGGTGTTCCATCGACCACATTGCACATACAGTTTTTTTCGCATGCCATTCTATTGATGCTGATGGCGATGGCGACGTTTATCGATTTTGACGAGCGATTAATTCCGGATTGGATTACCACGCCAGGGACGATTTTTGCACTTGTTTGCAGCGCGCTGCTCCCACACTGGCATCTTCTGTTTGAGCAAATCAATTTAAACGGGCGGTACCTCGAGGAATTGCAGCCCGCCAGTCCGCTTGAATGGGATGTGCGATGGAGTTCAAGTTATGGCATGTGGCTAGGCATCGCATGCTTTAGCGGATGGTGTTTCGCTTTGGCGGATCGGCGACTGATACTTCGCCGTGGATTTAAGAAAGCGGTTCAGTATTTCTTTGCGGGATTGGTTCGATTTCCGTCTTGGAAAATTCTTGTCGCTATTTGGATTATCGGCTGCATCAGCATCTTCTTTGCGCATCAAACGCTCACTCCTCAAGCATGGCAGTCGTTGTTTTCGTCTTTAGTCGGCATGGCTCTGGGTGGTGCCGTGGTTTGGTCGGTACGAATTGTTGCATCGACGGCGATGCGAGTCGAGGCGCTTGGATTTGGCGATGTGACCTTGATGGCCATGGTTGGGGCATTTATTGGATGGCAGCCCGCCTGGCTTGCGTTTTTCATTGCACCGATCATTGCCATTTGCTTTGTAATTCTTATCTGGATCATCACTCGCGACCCTGCGACTCCATTTGGCCCTTACCTGTGCGCAGGAGCATTAGCCGTGATCATTTATTGGGATGCAATTTTCAATCAATGGGCTGTTTCATTGTTTTCTCTAGGCAGCAATTTGATTCTTGTTCTGGTTGGCTTTCTTCTCTTGCTTGGTTTCGTACTATGGATATGGCTTCAAGTCAAACGAGTCATCTTTCGGTAGATCAGCTTGACCATGACACCGCGATGGATAACCTCGTCGAGCTTACCCTCACGCGGCGGCAAAAGCTGAATCTTCCTCGGTATGGCGTTATTAAGTCGGCGAACGGTCACCTAGAATCGATCGAAAGCCGTTGGCTTCCCAAGATCGTTACCAACTGGCACTGTTGGTGGGACACGCACATCCGAAGCTTGCCGAAGGACACGTGTTGGCTTTATTTTAATCGCCCCATTCGCTGTCCAGGGTTCATTGCCATCAGCTACGCTCGAACGGGCAAGCACACGCGACTCGCAACGGTTCTCGCGACGCGCGATGCGTTGCACAGCATCGCGCGGCTGTCACGAGCGCAGGCTATCGTGTGCCATTCGATACACCCACGGATGCACGAACGAGTATTGAATCGTCTGGGTTACGAGCGACACGCGGAGTCTCTGCCCGGATTACACTTTATCAAGCGATTTGGCTCCAACGTTCCCGAATCCAGCAGACGAATTACTTCGTGATCGGATTGCTTGTGTTGGTCGGGGCAAGCATCCGGCTGACGTTCATCAAAGCGCGGCTAGTATGGTAGCTGCATTTCCAAGCGTTCGATTTTTCGGTGCTTCCTTTTGGTTGACCTTGGCGGGTAGTTTCGTTGTACCAGCCACCGTTTGTGTGATCGATCGAGAATCGTTCGATGAAGCTCCATTGCTTGGTTAGTGCTTGGCGATACTTTGGTGTAACACTGCCGAATTGCAGGTGCATTACGGCCAGGACGTTTAGCCCCTCGGCCTGGACCCACCATACTTTGTCCGTATCAAACGCTTCGCTGAAAGCTTCTCCCTTGTCGTAAAATCCGCCGTTCTCCGGATCCCACCCCCATTCAAGAGCGTGATCGACGAGTTGACGTGCGACTTGCCAGGTCCGCTGGTCTACTGCGGCGTCGAGTACTTTGGCTGCTTCGATCAACAAATAAGCCGTTTCGATATCGTGACCGAACGAATCGTGAGCCGCAGTAGCTCGCCAATCTGAAGTAAAGAATAAACAAAGCACACCGGGCTCGACCGCGATGCGATCCCGTACGATCAAGAAGACTTCACGTAGACGTTCTCGCACAATGGGTCGCGAGTCGATCTTGGCAAGTTCAGCGAATGCTTCGAGCAAATGGATATGCGTATTCATCGACTTGAAACCAAAGTAGCCGCCGAGCGGGTCCATCCGTTGCCAAATTTCCGCTGTCGGATCGAAGCCCATGATTGGTTTGTTCTCGGAGGAAAATTGCTCAAAGTATCCGCCATTCTTGATGTCGTGTGCGTGCGCTTCCAACCAATCAAATGCCAGAGAAGCAAACTCTAGCGCTGCAGGGTCATGGGTGAGCTCGTAATAGCTGACCGTAGCATAGATTGCGAACGCGGTACCGTAGGCATGCTTGATGCCTCGCGAATTTTTCGATGGCACGTCTTCTGCTTCGACGGACCAATAAAGCCCACCATTTTGCTTGTCCAAGAACGCTTGACGAAGAAACGCAAAGCCATGGCGGGCATATGCCGTAAATGCATCGCGATCGGTCGGAGAATATTCGGCAAATTTGGATGTCGTCCATACATGACGAGCTTGCGCGACAATGGAGATTTCGGAGTCGGGTAGTGCTGTCCAGTCGACCGCGTAATTTTGATGAAATCCGCCACGCTCCGAATCGATACTTCGCGGATACCGTTTTTCAAAGAGTTCTTGCCGCAAAACTCGATCGGCGTCTTTTCCAATTTGGATTAAGCTTGTGTCTTCGGCAGAATCTTGTTGGGCATATCCTGAGTTAAGACACAGGAGAACGAAACTGAACAGGAGAGAGTATGGAGAGATTCGATTCATAGTCTGCGACCAGTTGAGAGATAGATGCTAAGATGAGGAATGCGTCGCTCCAGCGACAGTTGTTTTTGAGAAGTAGAACCGACATTATACGGAAAATAGTTCCAATATGGAAAGCATGAACGCAGCGGTGCCGCTCGACAAGGCATATTCTTTGATTCGGCAAAATTGGGAGACGGTTCGCCACGAAGTGGATGTCGTATCGGCTCAACATGGACGCAAACCAGGCGATGTTTTGGTTGTAGGCGTTTCGAAATATGTCGATGTCGAACTGACCCGGGCGTTAGTTGCTGCTGGGTGTCGTAATCTTGGTGAAAGCAGGCCTCAATCGCTCTGGTCGAAATGCCCTGAAATCGACGAAGCTGAAATTCATTGGCATCTTATCGGCCATCTGCAACGAAACAAAGTCAAACGGACGCTGTCGTATGTTGACTGGATTGAGTCGGTCGATTCGCTTAGGCTGTTAATGCAAATCGAGAGCGATGCTGCGGGCCCGGACCGCCGTCCGAAAATTCTCTTTGAAGTGAACGCGACTCAGGACGCATCCAAGACGGGCTGTACTTTTGAAGGGTTGCTAGAAATGGCGGAATACGCAACGACTTGTAAAAACCTGCAAGTCGCGGGACTTATGGGTATGGCTTCGCTCGACGGGACTCCAGACAAAGCACGAGCCGAGTTTGCATTGATACGCCAATATCGCGATCGAGTTGCACAACAGTTTGGCGATGCATTGGATCTGAAAGAGTTGTCGATGGGAATGAGCGGCGATTATCGAGAAGCAATCGCGGAAGGCGCAACGATGGTTCGAATCGGTTCCGCATTGTTCGAAGGCGTGCTGCAGCGATGATCGACATTCGTGAAACCAAGGAGGGTTTGGTGCTCGATATTTATGTTCAACCAGGAGCAAAAAAGACCGCCATTATCGGTGAACACGACGGACGCCTTAAAATCTCCGTCAACCAACCACCAGAAAAAGGCCGTGCCAACGAAGCCGTCTTGGAACTTCTTTCTCAAGTATTGCGAATTGCTAAGTCGAACGTCGCAATCCTCCGTGGCCACACCTCACGGCAAAAGATTGTTGTACTGTCTGGGTGCGATGCCAAGTTCGTCAAGGAATTTGTAGCTTGTCGAATAAGAGAAAAGGATTTGTAAATTGTATTTTGCCAAAGACGAGTTCTGTCGCTAGTTGTCGGCATAGTTCGTTTTCAACTCAATCGTCTTGGATGCTTGTAAGCCAATTGGATAACAAACACTCTCGAATGTTGTTTGTGTTATCAGTAGCTGCTAACATTGTAAAAGCCGTTTGGCAACTGTTAGATATCAGGAGAAGTCGCGTTCATGTCGAGTACGATGCCGGAGTTCAAGTCGCGAATACCATTTTCGTCGCTCGTGCTCGTTGCGTTAACCGCAATAATATTCGCTGTACCAGTAGGGAGAATTGTCGCAGGTCAGCCGGAGAACATCCGAGCTTTTCTCAAACAGAACTGCCTTGACTGTCACAGCGCCACGGAAAAATCGGGCGGCTTAGACCTCGAATCGTTGGCCTGGGACTTAGTTTCACCAGTAAATCGCGACCGTTGGATCACTATTCATGATCGAGTTCGTGCTGGCGAAATGCCTCCGGACTCGACGTTGACGCCAGATGAACGCGCACCGTTTACTAACACGATTCGCTCTCAAGTGGTTACAAAAATCTCAACCTTACAAAAAGTTGAAGGGCGAACCGTTCTGCGGCGGTTGAATCGCAGAGAGTTTGAAAATAATCTTCACGATCTCCTGGGCGTCGATATCAACATCCAACACTTACTGCCCGAAGATGGACGCTCGCAAGGATTTGAT
>JANMNK010000216.1:0-2119 GCA_031373875.1 Pirellulaceae bacterium
ATTCAAAAGAGCGATGATCCCGATTCGCTTCATGACAAGTTACTTTCCGGCGTATGCCGTCACGTCGATTTCAAACTTGAGGGCTGTTCCCAAAACGCCGACGATTGTTGTGCGAGCCGGATAGGGTTCGGTGAAATACTCCCGATAGAGCTGGTTGTATTCCGCTAAGTCGTTTTCATGAGCCAAGTACGAGCGCACTTGGACGACACTCGACAAATCGAGACCAGCAGCCTGAAGAACTTTTTTTACGTTGTCCAGAGAGCGTCGAAATTCGCCCTCAAAGGAGTCCGATACAATCTTGCCACTCATATCAACCGAAGCCTGCCCAGAAACAAACACGAAATCGCCAGCACGGATCGCGAGGCTAAATGGCAGATGACTGGTAGGAGTTTCGGGTCGACGAATAACTTCGAAGGCCATCAAGTTGACTTTCAGAGGGAGGGTTGGGATTCAAGAAAATTGGTTGCACATAAAAAACGGTGAAAAGCGTGCAAGCGAAATTTCTTATGAGGGGCTTTCTATTCGAATCACCGACTTGCTTTCCGTCAAGCGCGTCGTTAGCCTGAAGCCATGGAAAATCAAATTGAAATTACATTTGCCATGATGCGGCAGTCACTGTCTGTACCCTTGTTCTGCGATGCTCTCGATTCGATTGGATTGACTCGTCAATCGCCGCGTCTACCGATTGTGCCAACGACGCTGCCCGATGTGACGCTGATCGGGCGATGCAAAACGACGTTATGGTCCGATATGGCTCACGTCGACCCAGATCCGTACGCACTCGAATTGCAAGCAGTCGATTCTTGCAAACCAGATGATGTTCTGATTTGTGCAGCAAGCGGCTCGAATCGTTCTGGGATTTGGGGAGAGTTATTGACCACGGCGGCTAAGAACACCGGTTGCGTTGGCGTGATAGTCGACGGTTGCGTTCGCGATATTTGCAAAATGATTGCGATGGGCTTTCCCGTATTCTCCCGAGGTGCTAATCCTTACGATAGCCGAGATCGGCAACGTGTGATCGATCTGGATGTTCCGGTAGAACTCGATGGCGTTCGGTTCTGTCCTGGCGATTTAGTCGCAGCCGATCGAGACGGTATCGTTGTCATACCGCAATCGGTTGAAAAGCAAGTTGTCCAAATCGCGTGGAATAAAGCGCACGCCGAAAATCTCGTACGGGATGCCATTCGAAACGGCATGTCGGCTGGCAAAGCATTCGAAACTTATGGAGTACTGTGACCATCGTGTTATTGTTTGATGCACATTTGGATTTGGCTTTGAATGGCATAGATTGGAATCGCGATCTTAGGCAAGACGTCGACGATATACGCGTCCAAGAGATTTCGTTAGGCATGACGAATGAACTAGGGCGTGGGACGAACACCCTGAGCTTCCCGGAGCTTCGCAAGGCCGAGATCGGGTTTTGCTTGACGACATTGCTTGCTCGTCAAGAAAAAGAGATCAATCACCCGATGGGCTGGACGACACCCGAAGCTTGCTATGCCATGGCCCACGCTCATTTGGCCTACTATCGAGCGATGGAGCGTGCCGGTTATTTGAGAATGCTCAAGACCAAAGCGGACCTCGATCACCAGTTAACCGAATACGAGTACCACCCGCAAACACAGCCTTTGGGATTCGTATTGACCATGGAAGGTGCCGACCCGATGCTGACACCAGACACGGTTTTCGAATTCCATGAGCTTGGCCTTCGAGCCATGGGTCTGACGCATTACGGCGGGAATCGTTACGGCGGCGGAACGCGGACCGAGATAGGTCTGGCCTACGACGCAGTGCCGTTGCTTAAGAATATGGCCGAGCTTGGGATGACTGTCGACATGACGCATCTATCGGACAAAGCCTTTTGGCAAGTGCTCGAATTATTCCCCGGTCGCATCCACGCCAGTCACCAAAACTCGCGCCGAATCTGCAACTGGCAACGCCAGTTTAGCGACGAACAGTACCAAGCGATCATCGACCGCGATGGCGTCATCGGTATGGCTTTTGACGTGATCATGTTGCAGCCCGGTTTCGTACGCGGAAAATCGAAGCCTGAAATGACAATGAGTCGCGCTGTCGAAAACATTGACTTGATTTGTCAGATGGCGGGCAATACACGTCA
>JANMNK010000241.1:0-1874 GCA_031373875.1 Pirellulaceae bacterium
AGTCAAATCTAAGAAGACCGGACGAAATCGAACGGCGATTGATATCGAGAAGCTCATCCTAAAACTAGCAAGCCAAAACAATTGGGGATACACCCGAATTTTAGGCGAGTTAAAAAAAATCGGAGTTGAATCCGTAACGCGGAATACTGTCAAGAATATCTTAAAGCGTAACGGTTACGAAACCGGACCAGAGCGAGGCCCAGGAACTTGGGACGAGTTCCTAAAAATCCACGCTTCGTCACTTTGGCAGTGTGACTTTTTTTCCAAGAAAGTTGTTTCTAAAACTGGTCTTCGTGACTTATTTGTCCTCGCGTTTTTGCACGTTGAAACGCGCCGAGTCTATATTTCTCCAGCCTCTTACAACCCAAATGAAACGTGGGTTTTGGAACAAGCTGAAGCATTCAAAAAGCACGCCGGCAAGGAGAAGTTGCCATGTAAAATATTGATGCATGATCGCGACACCAAGTTTTCAAAGGCGTTCGATGCAGCTTTTGAAACTTCCAAAATTGAAGTGAAGAAGTCTGCGTTCAGAAGTCCAAACACATGTGCCTTCATTGAACGATTCGTCCAAACGATCAAGCAAGAGTGCCTCGAAAGTTTCGTGGTTTTCGGTCGAGCTCACATGGATTATTTGTGTGATCAATTTCGGCAACACTATGAATCCGAACGACCACACCAATCGCTAGAGAATGAGTTGCCGAAACGTACCAAGAAATCGGCGAAACGCAAAGTAAAGCAACCAGATGTAATTCGTATTGGCGAACTCAACTGCAAAGAGCGGCTCGGGGGATTGCTGAAGCACTACAGCCGAAAAGCGGCTTAGCTGGAATCGACATGGAACAGTCTTTGTGCCACTACCGGAGCCGCTTGGACTTTCCGCTAGCGTCCAAGTAACAAACACACGCCTGCCGCAATTGCTAAAACGGCCATCACCGCAGCCATTTGCGCGAATGGAATGCTTACGAAAAAAAGTACGCCGTAAGCGATTAGCCAAATCGCAAGTAAGAGCATTCCGATATTGCCGGTTCCGATCCATTTCATACTATTAATCCTTCAGTGGTCACAACTAAGACAAAGAACATTGCTATTGCAACTGTGAAAACTTGAGCTGATCGCTCCGGAATTCGGGTTGGAAAAATGATTGAAATCTTCCTGATTGCAGACCACTTGCAAGCGACGTGGTTTCGAGAAACGTGGATACGTCTTTCAACTAGCATACCGGCAGTTCGTTGTCGGTGTGACATTGCAGGTCGCTTTTTCGTTTTTACTACGATCACGTCGATTGCGCCGCGACGGTTATATGCCTTCTTACTAGATAACATCGTCAGCCGAACCAGACAACATCGAAGACCAAAATCTCGATCACTCGGACAATCCTCAAGTAACCGATCACAGAAAATTTACCCCAGCTGACGCAAACTCGTCAGAAAACTCCAGAATATCTTTGCACTCTGTGAGGTAAAGGTACCCGGACAGCGAACGTAACAGTCAGCGGCACAATCTGATACACTAAGTTCGTTCAGGTTTTCGTTGCTCGGAGTGGTGAACGGATAGCAGTCATGGTTAAAGCCTTACGCAGAGCCGATTTAGAGGTCAACCAGCGACCTCATGGCCGCGCTTGCCGACGCACTGCTGATAGAAAACACCCCCGTGACGAATAACAGCTCAGATAACCCGCCGAAGTCCCCCCCTGCTGTAGACGCTGTTGCGGACAATCGCGATGAGTTGGACGAACGTGCGTCGTTTTCGATTGTTGGCATCGGTGCTTCGGCCGGTGGGTTAGAGGCGTTTACGCAGTTGCTTAAAGCCCTGCCTCTCGATACGGGCATGGGATTTGTGCTGGTGCAGCATCTCGATCCAGAGCATGAAAGTGC
>JANMNK010000268.1:0-16159 GCA_031373875.1 Pirellulaceae bacterium
CCTTGCTAAGGAGGAATTGCGAGTTCGATTATCGTTGGACGCTTTGAATAGGTGATAGGTATTAGGTATTGCTTAACGCACTTCCAACGGAATAGAGGATGGCCGCATGAAACATGTTAAAATAGCGCAACATCAAAACTAGCGCCTCAGGCTCAAATTATTTGGCTTTTGCATGGCAAAAACCAAAATCGTTGGTTGCCGGAAACGGCGTTTAACGAGAAGTGTCCTAAAGTCATTGTATTTTGCCGATGGCCTCTCTTGCAAATTCCATGACTCGAGCAGGAGCGCGGCTGTTTCGGATTTCGTTTGCCATGAAATCCATGTAGGGGCGGATGTGGCGAAAGAACTGCATGTATCCTGCGCACAAGTAATTCAATCCGGGTTCGCCTTCCGCTGTTGTCAGAAACCGATTCTTTGGACATTCACCTTTACAAGCGAAATACACGTCGCACTCGCGGCACTGATTTGGCAGAGTATCTCGCTTTGCATTCCCAAAGTTTCGCTGCGAGTCGGATTCGACGAGATCAACCAGAGTTGTTTTCGAAATGTTGCCTAGTTTGTATTCGGGAAAGACAAAATGATCGCAAGAATAAACGTCGCCGTTCTTCTCGATAGCAACCGCACTTCCGCAGGTCGTTCGGAAAATGCATAAAGCTGGTTCCATACCAAGCCAATTTTCGAGCGCGATGTCGAACATTTGAACGTAGATTTTTGCGACATCATTCTGGACCCAGTAGTCGAAAATCGTCGATAGAAAGTTTCCGTAATCGGCCGGTACCACAGACCACTCGGCGACTTTCCCGTTTCGATGATCGTTGGGAAGCATCAATTGAAACAATCCGGCAACGGGACTGTCAAAGACGCGTTCGACAAGTGGAATAAACTGTAGGAATTCGGCACCGAGTTCTTTAAGGTAGGAATAGACGGCCAAAGGTTGCTTGGCGTTTTCGCGATGGACCACCGTCAAGATATTGAATGGTACTTGGTGCTTTTTCAGCAATTCGAGTCCGCGGAGCGTTGCTGCCAGAGACGATGTGTTGCCTTTGAATCGACGATAGCCGTCGTGCAACTCCCCCGGGCCGTCGATCGAAAGTCCGACCAGGAAGTCATGCTGCTTAAGGAATTCGCAAAACGCATCTGTCAGCAGAGTGCCATTTGTTTGCAGCGCGTTTTCGATTTTTTTTCCGGTGGCGAAACGTTGCTGCAGGACGATCGCTTTTTGGAAGAACTCTAATCCGGCCAGTGTTGGTTCGCCGCCTTGCCATAAGAACTGAACTGTGGGTCCTACTTGCGCTGCAATGTATTGTTGGACGAATTTCTCAAGCGTTTCGTCTGCCATGACGCGCGCTTTTTCATTCGGATACAAATGCTCTTTTTCAAGATAGTAGCAATACGAGCAATCGAGATTGCACAAGGCGCCGACAGGATTTGCGAGCACGTGAAATGTAGGGAACCATCTTTGTTTGGTAAATGTTGGGGTTGCCATCCTGGGCGGTTCCTGTTGCTGCACAATCTACTCTGCAACGTCCATTTCGGCTTCGATCCCGGTTGGCTTTGCGATACTCTTTACGTCTGGTAGCGATTTTTTCTCACCGGGTGTGGCTGGATCAAAATCGTCGAAATCGATATTGTCGACTTCGCGTCGCAAGGCCAAATACAAACCCGCCGCCGCGCACCAGAAATAGGAAAAAGGTGCTGCCAAAACGATCAGACTGATTGATTGATAAGCCAACCAGAGAATGCCGAGGCCGATCGAATTGGGTTTTCCTGATGCGTATACGGACAAGTCCCTGCCATAGCCGACTTCGAAAGCGTACATCATGAATTCACGTCCTGTGAAACCCGCAACTTGTACGATGCCTTGCATGAATAGGCCCAAGGCCGTTGCGACAAGCAAACCAATCGCAACGGTTGCAGGACGCTGAAAGAAATACGCAGATGATCGAGAGAGCCCTTCGAATGCATCGGCTCGCTTTTCGGTAACGATTGCGACGACTCCGAGTGGAAAGCAAGCTGCGGCCATTACCGCCAGCCAACCGCAACTGATCATCATCGGTATCGCGATGATCATACCTAACGCTGAGATCACTTCGCCTATCATGCCCGCACGACCAATCAACCCGAGCACGAGCGGGAATAGCATGAATAGTCCTATAAAAAGTAGTGGCGACGAAATGCACCAAATCATGCTTCCCAACCGAGTTATCGATAACCGTAAACTCTCGATTATCCCGACAGTTCCGCCGGTCCCCAACTCGACCATCGCGCGCCGAGAAATTGTTCCACCGATTACTCCCCAAACTATTGCCGTCCAGATAGTTCCAAACAAGATAAACGCCCATCGACGAGCTGTTGCTGGACCGAGCAAATCGGATGCTGGTTGAACGTAGGCCGACCAAGATTTGACGATAGGCGATGACTCTCGGAGTGAACGCCACCATGTACCCGTTTGAATTGTCGAGTCGCTGAGCCCCGGATTATGTAGCCAAGAGTCCATGGATTCTAACGAGTAAGCTTGCGCGTTCACGGGGCGGACGAATTGCGGGCTACCGACCCAAACTGTAGGTGTTGCTGGATCGGGGGCGAACAAATTGTTCGCAATATTCCATCCCATACCGGTCAGTAAAAACGCGACTGCTGCCATTGCCAAGTGTGAGAGTCGCCAAGATGCGGTAATAGACCGCGATAAAAATCGCCACCAAGGCGCGGAGCGATACCAATCGACCGTAACGAATGGGACGGCCATTGCATCAATCAGTCCGTCGCTTTTATTTGCAGAGTCAGTCATCAAATTTCCACTCTCGTCTTGGGGTATCTTCATCCGCGTTCTCACCATCACCTTCGCCATCGGTTGGAATCCTGATTTCCTCACCGAGCCAACGGTTTAAATCGATCATTTTGCAGCGAGGGCTACAAAAAGGCATGTGGGCCGCGGTTCGATCAAACTTGAATTTTTGGCCGCATGCAGGACAAGCCAAAGCTTGAATCTCGATTTCTTTTTTTGGATTTGAGCTCAAGATATAGTGTTCCGCAAAGGCTGGCTGCGTCCATGTGAGGAATAGGGTGTAATTGGTGTAGCGACAGGTCGCCGTTACATCGCCTCAAAGAATACCAAAAATAGGTCTCGAACGGCAGATGGTTACAACATTTGTAATTAGCCGCGGTCATACTAATTTCAGGTCCATCCCGAAACGCTTCGCAAAATTGGGGTCGCGCGAATCAAATGGAATTCCTAACGTTTTTGATTGGCATGCTCTTTGTCTTGTTCGTCGTCACCATTTTCGGTCACGGCATATGGACGTTGATCGCACAGATTTTCGGAACCGCAAGTGCGCGGCGGCCCAAAGTCGATAACATCCGAGCGGTTGAAAGCCCGTCTGCTGAGTCTGACATCAAGCTCACCTATGCTGCCATAGATCGCATGTTCCGCGCCGGGCTCATCGACCGAGATGCGTTTGAAGCGTTGGCTGTCAACATTCAGGCTGCTGCGTCCAAACTGCGAGTTGACCTACCCCCGATCGTTGCCAAGCTTCGAGTGGACGATGCTGATTTAGTCTCGGATCTTGACAAAGCGCAACCCAACATCGCTGAAACTAGATCGATTCAAAACTCAGTGGAGCATCCAGGTCATTTCGCATTGGATTCGCTACAACCGCCCGTCATCCAGCCACAGCCAGAGCTTTCTCCGATCGCTGCAGTTCACGCATTGGACCGAGACTATGAGCCCGAACCGCCTCCGATGGCGAAAGAGATCTCCAAGCATAGTCACCGCGCATTGGGCGATGTATTGCAACAATTCTTGAGCGAAAAAAACATTCAGTGGGGGGAACTACTCAGTGCGCTGCTGATTGTTGGAAGTGCAATCGGATTGATCTTAAGTTTGAGGACTCAGCTCAATGAACTCATTCCGATGTTCCCTGCTGTTCTGTTTTTCTTGGTGACTGTCGCAATTCACTTGGCTGGATTTTACACACTAAAGAAATGGAAGTTGCCGTCGACTTCGCGAGGGCTGTTGGTGTTAGGGTCGTTGATGATGACGATCACCGCATTGGCTACAAGTTTGTTATCAAAATCGGACACAAGCCAATCTTTGATGAGCGTCTCTTTCTTGGCACCAGCGATCGTTGGCGGAATTGGGTTTGCAGTACTCGCGTATCACTCGGGCCGGTCGCTTTTTCCGAGTCAGCCAATCTTGTGGAGCCTGTCGCTGGTCGTAGGCAGTTTGATTCCCGGAATTGTAAATCGCTTAGCGACGACGACTCTAGGTACTTGGGAGTTTGGTTGGTTGTCCATTCTGGCAATGACCGGCGTCACGATCGCGACGGCGAGTTTGATGCCCGCGAGTTTTCGGTCGTTGCCAATTAACGAAAAGTATCCGGCCCTTGGGTCGCAGTTGCGTCTTTTTGGAATTGCTCTTTTCGGGACGATCGTTTCTGTCGGATTGATGCTTTTCAGAACCAAGTCTCAGCTAAATTCGGCGCTGCCATTCGCCATACCGGCAAGCTTTGCTGGCGCGGTGCTAATGACTGCGGGGGGGCATTTTGGTCGGCAGTGGAAGCTGTGGAGAGCAGTTAAGAATCCCGTAGACCATCCCAGATTGTTGGATAGCGTCATCATGCTGAGCACTTCCTTGTCGATGCTTGGTGGAACGATGTTTCTAATGGCGTTAGCTCTCGCTCAATCCAATTCGGATATTTTTCTCGTTGCGTCGGTCATCAACTGTGGACTGGCTATTGGTTTGGCCGTGATGTGGAATCAGCCTGCGTTGACAGCGATGGCTACTTTGTTTGGGTCAATTGGCGTATGGCTTTTGGCTCACCGGTGGCAAGGCATCGCTCCGGACTTGGCAATATCGAGTGAGTGGATTTCGAAAGCCCTCCCGACGGTAGTGAGTTCCGCGACATCGATGGCACTGGCAATCGTGACCGGGGCTTTGGGCGCACTTCTGTTCAAGCTGTTTCCCGCTAAAGAGATGCCTTTGCAAAGCAGCAATTTGGACGGCAACTCATCGATCGCTCAACAGCGCGTAGAGGTGACGGGAGTTTCCCATTCGACGAGTCTGCTGGTCGCTACGGCTCTTCATAGCTTAATTGCATTTGCCATCGCAGGATATCTTGGGGCAAACTCGAAGGGACAGCCGGAGTTGATTTTTGCGATCACATCGATGTCTTTAATCGCGATCGCTGCAATGATTGCCGGGCGATTTTTGGCGAATGAATGGGTCTTGGTCACGGGGAGCATTTTTATTGCCTTTGCATTGGCCATATTTGGTCGAATAGACACCGATCTTGCTCGTACACTCGGTATTGACAACTGGAAATTTTCGTCATCCGTTATTCTTGTCTGTTTGATGCATGCAGGAATTGTGCTGATTGCCATGCAAGCACTTCGATTCGTACCGCCGCAGAACAAACACAAATCGCGGAGTGATGTATTTCAAACGTTCGGTCGTACGGGAATTCTGACTGCGTTGATACCAACGCTATTCTTGATCAATTGGGATTTGGGGTTGGGATGGTCCTGGCATGCGATTTGGCTGGCAGCCATCTCGGCGATGTTGCTTATTCATTGGCTAATCGGCCGACAGGAAATGCTGAAACTGCAAAACGTGTCACTCCCGATAACGCAAGGTGAATTTGCGAAGGTTGAGCACACGGGTGAACCAAAAGTTTTGGGGGGCGGGTTGGCCAACGTCGTCAAGGAATGGTCGAACGAACTGCATCTCATTCAGTTCCTTGCCTATGTTTCAACCGCTATGGCCAGTTGCTTTGTGTTGGCCACGGCGTTACATCAAACGCCCATGTTGCAGAGTGTGCCGAATCTAGCATTTTCCTTGGGTGTGGCACTGACTGTCCTTGCTGTTGCCATCATCGTTAGTTTTGCAAAACAAACTTGGCGGTCGGAAAAACTAGTGGTCTTGCAGTCTCCAATGGGCGATATTTTGTTCGCTGCGGTGGGGGCGTATCAAATGACTCATGCTTGGGCAAATTGGTTCGATTGGAGTAGCGTGGTTCGCCTGGGGACAACGGCCGAAGCCTCTTTGTGGACTTCAGCATTCGCGGCATTACTGTTCTCAGTTTGTTTGCTGGCGGCGTTACGAAGTCGGCAAATTTATATTTGGCTTGCAGGTGCGCTGAGCGTCGTTACGACCTTTATGCTCTTAGTCATGTGGTTCCCCAATGGCCGCGATGTAATCTCGTTGTTTACGCTGATGGCAACGGCACCTATCGTTATCGCATTGGGTTTTTCTGTTTGGGACACGCGGCTGTTTTTGCGAAATCGCGAGGTCTATACCGCCGCTCCTGGGCCGGCGACGTATGAGACATTCTTGGGACACCTGACAATTGTCCTGTGGGGATTGCTGACGACACTGGGTCTAATTTTCTGTGCGATTGAGCCGTCAGAAAAAGTGTATGGGCTGTTGTCTGGGGTGGGACTTCTCTGGTTCTCGCTTGGAATGATTTTGTTTGCCCTCCGGTCCCTGATAGAAAATGGTCTGCGATTTGTCGTGTTATTTCAACTTGGGTCACTGTTGATTTTCTTGCACTTTCCGATTTTGCTGATTCGAGTCTTCAATATCACGTTTGGCGAAGAAACGTATTTAGCTTTGGTTGTCGTGGGGGCTTCTCTTCACACGATTTCTTTGGTCTGGTTCACTGTGCAAGGTCATCGTTTGGCTCGGGCCATTCTCACATCGGCACAAATTGCACCTACGCGATCTCCGGACGGCACTCTTGAGTTAAGCCGAACCCATGCCGTGCTTATGTCGAGTCTTATCTTGGCCTTGAGCGTGATCTATGTAGCGTTCGTGAATCAATCCGATGCGATTCGATTGATGGCGTTGGCGGTAGCCATGATTGGGTTTGCTTTGTTGGGTCTGGATAAATTCATGGTGAACTCGATCCGATGGACAGCGACCATTCGGAGTATGGTTATTGCGGCGACTGGCATGTTTGTCATCTATTTTGTATGGAGTGGGGTCACGCAGACGGAATGGTCAGGTGTTTGGGTAAGTCGAATACTGCGGGTAACAAGCGTCCTGTTGGTTGCCAATATGATTCTATGTGGGATCTACGTTTGGATTACCGGCAGCTTGGCGAGCGAAGAATCGAACGAGCGAAATTCGCCGCATCCGAATTTGGCAATTCATTTTTCCCAATGGCTTAGTTTTTCGAGGCAAAATCGGCCCGGAAATTGGGCGGATACGGTAACGCAACATTGGCATGTGAGTTCGTTGCTTACTTTGGTCCTGTTTGTCACGGGATTGATTTGCATGATTGCGACCCATAACGAAGTACGCAGCGAGGAGGGTAAAGCTTATCGGAAACTGTTCTCGACGGAAGCGCTCTGGGTTGTGTCGTTGTCGGGTATTTGGATCGTGCAACTCGTTGTTCAAGCGGTTCGCATTCGCTGGAACGTAGCGCAGCTTTTCCCAAAGATGCGTTCGACGTACGTTTACTTAGGAGAAGTCATATTCTGTCTAAGTGCTATGCAGTTGTACTTGGTCCATCCCGAATGGTTTCGATTCCCGATGCGCGAGTATTGGCCGATTGTCTTGCTTGTAGTTGCGGTGATCGGTCAAGCAATCGCCCAACTGCTCAAGAGAACTGGAGTAGAAACTGTCGGCGAACCGTTGGCGAATACGAGCTTGATTCTGCCCATAGCCGCATCGGTTGGGATGATGGTTTTTGCAACGGAGGCCAAGCCCGATGTGGTTATGGCTTTGGGTGGATTGTTCTATTTCTTCATGGGTGCGACGGAGGGTTCGAGGCAACTAGCGATGCTCGGCGGCGTTTTTGCGAATGCAGCGTTGCTTCTGTATTGGAAGCGATTTGATGGACTGGATTTCAGTGCTCATCCGCAACTTTGGTTGATTCCACCGGCTGCGTCTATTGCGATCGCGACACATTTTGAAAGCGGTCGATTGAATGCGGAGACGAAGTCTTGGGTGCGGTACTTGGCAATGGCCACTATCTTTCTAAGTTCGTCGAGCGAGATACTGTTGCAGGGATTAGGCAAAGAACTATGGCCGCCGATGGTTTTGATGGTGCTAAGCGTTGCGACGATCTTTCTTGGAATCAGTTTTCAAGTTCGATCGTATTTGTACAGTGGCCTGATTTTCACACTGTTGGCATTGATTGCCATGGTCGCGCATGCTCAACAAAGTTTGCAACACACATGGCCATGGTGGGCTCTTGGGATTTCGCTGGGGATCGGCATCTTGGTGCTATTCGGACTCTTTGAAAAGAAACGCGAGCAGTTTAATAAAGTAGCCGAGCGATTGAAAGCGTGGAACGGCTGAATGCGGTGTAGAACCAGTGACGCTAGTATGCAGGCTCCTGCCTGATAGATGGCTGATTACGTTCAGCAACTATTTCTTATCCGCGAAATCTTCGACGACTCTGGTCAGTCCGTCTACCACTTGCGAATAACGATCAAAGTCAATTTTATCGACGGTATCTGTATCGAGATGGTAATGCGGGTATCGGAAAAGGGCTGTGTCTGTGACCATGATCCCTGGGTAACCTTCTTGCCAGAACGACCAATGATCGGACCATCCGACGCCTTGTAGTTCACCTGGGAGGGCGGCACGTTCGCAGGGAACTTGGCAGTGCTTGCGGAATTTAATAAACGTATCCTGCAGCAGTTTCCGGGATTCAAGATTCGAGACGAAGCCGATAAAGTTGCCGGTGCTCGGGTACAATGCCGCCAGCAAAGGCGGATACTTTTGGCTTTGCGGTTCGTCGGTGAAATAACCCATCGTTTCTAAGCTGATGACAACTTGCAAATCGTCGCTTCGTTCCCTACAAGCTTTGGCGTATACCCATGAGCCCATATAGCCATCGCGTTGAAAGTAGGGAGGTTCCTCGTTTGAGAATGCTACGAACCGCAACGTCCGAGCAAACTTTTTGCCGCGAAGTTTTTCCGCGATCAACAGCAATGCTGCCGCGCCTGTTCCGTTGTCGTTAGCACCTGGTGAGCCTTGCACACTATCATAGTGAGCTCCGACTAAAATGATTTCCTTGGGATGGGTTGTTCCGGTCACTTCTGCAACGATGTTCATGCATTCGATTCCGGCAACTTGGAAAGTCTGTCGCTCATGCGAGTAGCCACATTTCTCAAATGATCCAAAGATAAAATCGGCCGCTTCTTTTAGTTTTTCAGGCTTTCTAAGATTGCGTTCGCCAATAGTTTCCGAAAGGTGCACCAGGATTTCCTTAAGTCGCTCACTCGAAGATTTCTTGTCCGGTTGCGTGACGATGACAGGGTTAGTGATTTCTTGCGGATAAGCGATGGCGGAATGCGATGCGAGGTAACCGGCGAAAATTAGTACGGTAAGTATCTTGCAGAGTGGCATAGCAATTCGTTCTTTTGCGGGTGACAAATGGTACGTTTGTCATGTTAGCAAGTCGGTAAGGAACGGGCAACGAATTTGTTTCATTGAGGATGGTCTTGAGGGTAGTGGTGGGCGTAAGAAGTACATGTTGGCGTGGGAGCAGGCGGAGCCTGCGGTGCATGGGGTAGCAAGGCGGGAGCCTTGCTTCCAGGAGAACGTAAACCAACCTCCCTGGTAGCACGGCTCCGGCCTTGCTACCAGGGGAATTGAAGAACTCTGTGTAACTCGTCTCTTATCGGAATAGCGGCGATAGGTCATCGAGGTCTTCGGGAGAGGGGGGGCAGACTCGGATGATGGCCCAGGGATGTTTGAGGAACTGTTCGACGTACAGCCGACTTACTCGGTTTACGTCGATCGGCGAAATTAAACTTGCCAAGTCGCGGATCGATTCAATTGTCTGGCCTTCGCGTATGGGAATCACTAAGACTTGACCGTGCAATCGACGCGATTCCGGAGTCGTCAATATCAATGTCGAGTCATTCATTACCGCAAGGGTTAATGCGTAGTCTTCGATATATCGATTGGAAATTTGGCGGAAGTTGCGTTTGTTGATAACGCTGATCGCACGTACCGAAGGCGTGAATCCGTGCGACCACAATGACGGCCAATCGAAGAACAAGTTTAGGTTCGCATCGGCGGCAGCTTTAGTCAGTAGTTGCGAAACAGGTCGGGCGCGTTCGACAACACCGGTACCGGGTTGGCTAAGCTTGCCAAGGACATCGCCATAGTTCCCCCCCGTCGCAAACCACTTGTCGGGATATTTTGACTGAATTGGTAAACCCAAGGCATTGCGCAGCCGCATGATCAGTGAATAGATGCGATACTTTTGAAGCGGGGTCGCGGTCGCATCACAGAGGACGTTCGTGCCATCGATACGAGCCAAATGTGCTTCGTCGGGCAAAGCGCCTTTCAGCAATTGCTCAAACGCCGATATATCTTTAGCTTCGATCAATCCGTCCAAAGGAATAGCGTCCGGCATCAAGCTCTGAGCGATGCTAGGATCTACAAACACGATGGGTAGACCATTCGGATTATTTCGGACCTGCAAATGCAAGGGCTCCATGACCGTCTGAAAAAACTGAGCCACGTTGATGTCGGCGACGTCAATGTCGATTGGTTGACTTAGCGACATACCGGCCGCTTCGAATGAGTCGACATCGACACCGAACCCGGCACCTGTCAGTTGACTCAGGACCAGTAAGACTTCGCCGATAGGTCGTTGCGTTGCTTTCAAGTAAGCGATGCGCGTGGAATAAACGTCATCCACGACAACATCCGAAGCTGCAGGCGGGTGAACAAGTTCGCCAAGATCAATGGTTTCATTGCCCGCCGGATTTGCCTCAGTAGGGTCGATACCCGCTTCGGCAATCAGATCGTTGACGCTCGGATCCCACAGTCCACGCGGAACGTTGAACACATTCGTTTCGTTTGGATTGGGCGTCGCGGTCAATGGATTTTCTTGAGGCGTGCTAGCAGCGTTGTCGGGCGAATTGTCGGGAGAGTCGGTTTGCGTTGTTTCGGTACCAATCGGTTCCGTTGTGCCCGATTCAGTCGGCGTGCTTGGCGTTTCTACAGTCGACACTGTGTTCACCGCAACTTCCGGCTGTGGATTTGCGTTCAGGACAGAGTCCCAGCCTGTCTTGGAAGGGTCTTTGGGAACCGGAGTCTGTTGCGAATCGTCAGACTTTGTTTCTGGTGGTTTTACAGAAGTATCTGGGGTCTCTGTTGTGTTGGTTGTTGTGGTTTGCATGTTTGTATTTTGGCTGACTTGATCGGTGTCTTTGCCCAAGTACCTGACGAAGACGAAAAACAGGCCCAAGGCGATGATCGTGCCGCCCACTCCCAGCATCGTCACCAGCAGGATTTGGTTGGACTTGCGGGCGGATGACGAAGTCCATTCTTTCGACGAAAGCGGGGCGGGATTGGAAATCGTCTCCAGCGCTTCGATCGGCGCTATCGACGACGACGCGTGCTCTTCGCCAAACGGGTCTGAATCTCGGAATCGAATGCGATCAACATTGAGATCCGAAAACAGACCGTCGGTATCTTGATCGTCGCCTGCAGCGGCGTGCCATTTTTCATCGCCAATTTTGGTCATTGCCCCCGAATCTATCGGGTGATTGGTCGTAGGTTTTACAACGACCCGTTCGGATTCGATAACCTTGATGGGAGTTGCGCATTTGGGGCACGGCAGTGTCTTGCCTAATAACTTAGGCGAGCTGACCTTGAGCGACGATTGGCATTGGGGACATCGTAGGTTGAATGGTTGCAAGAACGCCGAGCCTCTGCGATTCGAGTTGCGTTAGCGATAAGCCAGTTCTGGGGCACGATGGCTGGTCCCACACAGCAATCGATGCCAATATCCGATACACGTTCGATTCATTGTAGGACGAAACCGTCGAAAAGTCCCGCTGGTCAAAGAAGATATGTCCGTTATTCTTGAATGTCCGAGCGATTGCCATCGTCGATACGCGCAAAAATCATACGTCCCGCATTTGTCTGCAATGTGCCCGTCACAACGACCCCTAAAGTTTGGCCGATGCGAGCGCGGCCGCCATCGACAACGACCATGGTCCCGTCGTCCAGGTAACCAACGCCTTGATCGGGACCTTCGCCCGGTTTTACAATTCGAATTTGAAAAGTTTCGCCGGGCAAAAATTGCGGCCGCAGCGAATTTGCCACTTCATTGAGATTGATGACTTCGACGTTATGCAATTTGGCGACTTTGTTAAGGTTAAAATCGCCTGTTACAATTTTTGCTTCGAGTTGTTTAGCTAACAACACAAGCTTCATATCCACCGACTGGCCAGCGAATTCAGGAAGCTCGCGGTCGTACAATTCAAAGTCGACTTTTTCGTGGTTTCGCAAGCGATTTAAAATGTCGAGCCCCCGTCGACCTTTGACGCGACGGATTCGGTCGGAACTGTCAGCGATCGCTTGCAACTCGTTTAAAACAAATCGCGGCATGACCAGTTGATTGTCGAGTATTGATGTATCCGCCAAATCGGCTAGCCGTCCATCGATGATACTGCTTGTGTCGAGCAGGAGAGGGCGAATTCCTTTTAGGTCGCGAGCGAATTCGACATATGGGATGATGAAGCGAAAGTCGTCTTTGGTCTGTAGCAATCGACTAATGCACAAATAACAAAGCGTCGCGCCCATGAAGAGGGTCAGTTCACTCTTGTAATTGAAATCTTGTGTGATCGGTGTTAACGCCGTATTCAAAGCGTATGTCAACAGAATGCCAACCAGCAAACCTATGTAGATGGCCGAGACCGTTTCAATGCGTCGCTTGACGGAAAAAATGTCGCCAATGATGATGGCAAAGGCCAGCAAATAAATGATGGCCGCGACCGAGTTTGGTGAGGAGAAGTAAGCTGCCGGACCTGAATCCAATGCGTACCAAGGTTCCAAACTTATCCGACGCGATACAGAAGTAGCGATTCCAACCACCACCATGACGAACACGATCCGCAAAAGCAGCAGGGTGACGCTGTATCGTTTGTAGAGATCGTTTGCTTGTGAAGTCGTTACGACATCTTGTGTGGGGGTATCCACGAAAACACTTCCAATCACTCAAGGATCGCTTCAGAACAAATTTATTCGGAAGGAACCGAATTAGGTTTTCCAATGCTTCTGAGCATTGTATACGTCTCAATCCCTATTCGGAATGCGAAATACAGGTGTTGGACGAACGAGAACCCAAGGATTCGCACAAAACGACTTGGAAAAGTAGGAGTTTTGCGGATTTTGGCAATTAGTCCAAGAGCCGACCTTCGATCGGCGTCGGTTTGTACTCATGGTTTCGTTTGCGAATAACGCGAATGCGAACAACAGCATCGGGGTTAACATCCGACTTCTTCGCTTCTTCTTTGTTGGACATATCGACGCGAGTAAAGTTTCCTAGCGCTTCGAATCCCTTGATGACTCTACCAAAAACGCAGTAGACTCCATCGAATTGAGGATAGGGAGTAAAGCACATGTAGAACTGGGCGCTTCCGGAATTTAAATCTGGCCGATTCGTTTCGGGATTCGCTCCCAATGCGAGTCCGACAGAGCCTCGAAAATGGTTTCGATGACCCGGCAGCGGACCTTCGCCCTTGATCGAATATCCGGGCGTACCAGTTCCATCACCACGCTCGCAACCAGTTTGAGCGACTAAGTGCTCGATCACGCGAAAAATAGGTTTTGAGTTGTAGTGACCCTTTTCAACCAAGTAAATAAAGTTCTTTACGGTTTCAGGGGCATCGTCTTCGAACAGTTCGATTTCAATCACGCCTTTCGTGGTCAGAACTTCGACGCGAGGTAAATCGTCGGCTAATGCTTCCTTTTCGCGCTTCGCAAGTTCTTCTTTCCATTTTGCGGCTTGCGTATCGAGAGTTGCCAGCATTTGCTGCGGAACGTCCATTCCCATGACGCTTGACTTTTTCCAGTAGTCCGACGCAAGTTCATATTCGTTTGAGACAAAGGCAGCGTAGCCAGCCATGTGGTACAAGCCCTTGCCTTCGTAGCCGCCATCGATCAACGCTTGCATGACTTCGAGCGTGCCTTCGCAACGATCAGCTTCGATGTCCTGTTTCGCGAAGTAAAAAAGCATGTCGCCAATTCCCTTGAACTTTGCGGGATTACTTTTGAATAGATTGATCTCTGCTTTGCGAGCGGCAGCCATCTTGCGATGGCCTTCTTCGCAAACTGCTAACCAATTCTTCAAGTGGATGTCGTTGCTTGGAGAATTCGAAACGTGAAACTCGACGATGACCTTGCGTGAATCTTTAAGGAATTGACGCAGGTCCTCGATGGCTTTCCGGTATGCCATTGCGGGAGGGGACTTTTCATCTTCAGGGATTTCGCCGGCATCGGGCCGGAGTTCTTCGTCGCCTCCCTCGTTCTCTGCCGCTGACTGTGGGTCTCGGTGGTCATGCTCGTGGTCGTGTTCCGGTGGCTGTTGACCCGATTGAGCCTGGGCGGGAGCGGACGTTAGTGGAGACGATAGGACGAAAGACATGAACGCCGCGGTCAGTGAAATTGTAAGCCAAGTTACGAGTCGCTTCATGTGTAGAATTTCCTATCGCCAGGCGATTATTTTCCTAAGGATTGTCTTGGGGCTTGGTACAATTTAGTTGACATTAATAGCTGGATGGTCGGTGGCGACCACCCATTTCAAGTGGTCAATCTACGCTTTTTCGAGAAGGAAATGATCACGTCGAATTCCGTGTCCATCTTTTCCGCCAACTACGGCGTGGGCCTGCCGAATTCCGAACAAGCACGCGTCCCGAGCGAATCGCAAGATGTAGAGTATTTGAATTTACGGTTTTTGGAAGCGTCGGTTCGGTTTTGATCGCGCGAGAAGGATCTAAAACCAGGATATATTGCGGCGGGCGACGAGAAATGATGGATAGTCCAAGGAAATACTGCTTGCACGCAGGCAATAACCGCTTCTATGAGGCCCCTAAAGTCTGAGATATCGGCTAGACCTCGAATTCGGTTCGGGAAGTGCGGCTTCTTAACCTAGTTTTTTGGCCACCGGGACTCTGACACGATCCGTCGAATTTCGACTAAGCTGATTGCACGTTCGGCGGTTGATTTGATAATGCTGCGTTGAAGCGACTTTTTCCAGAATCATTAGCGCAACGTTAAAAACCAAGAAAACGACCTTTTTGCCTATTTTAACCATTATGAATGCCAGACGCCGAAGACCAACGCCTCCCGGTCCGAATCCAGCACTTCGCCCCAAGACGGAGCGAACGGTCGAAGAAGCCGCGATTCGCATCATCGGTGGGACTTTACGCGGCAGGAAGTTGAAGATAGGTGTCGATCCGCGAACTCGCCCGATGAAGGATCGGACTCGCCAAGCCATGTTCAATCTGCTCGGCAATCACATGGACGGATGTATAGCATTCGATTTATTCGCCGGAACAGGTGTTATTGCGATGGAGACCGTTTCCCGCGGCGCGGAAAAGGCGGTCGCCATCGAGTTACTGCCGCATCTGGCCAAGACCATTCATCAGTACTTAGAGACATTCCGCATTCAAGATCAGGTCACCGTTCATCGCGGAAATGCATTCGACTTCTTGGCCGACCAGAGGGAAATAATCGATGCATTGCCCAAGCTCCCCTGGTGCATCTTTATCTGTCCGCCTTTCCCGCTTTGGGAATCGGGGCGAGCGGAACTTGTGACCTTGATTGAAAGCTGGCTTTCGGCCGCTCCCTCCCGCAGTCGTTGCGTTTGCGAACTTGACTACGATAGCGATCCTGAACTGCTGCCAGCCGAGTACGAGTGGAGTGTCCGAGACTATCGTCCAGCAAAGCTAGCAATAACGCAAAAAAGCTAGCCTTCTCTGTGAGGGCTATCAATGGTGGCAATTCACTCTAGCCGCTCGAATGCTAGCAATGCCAACGCATCTTTGCGTAGTCGTCCTCAGTACGCAAACTTGAGAAAATGTGTACTAAAAATCTCGATTTGCGGATTAACGCAAACGCGATCCATCTTAGACACTTGGTATTTGCAAAAAACGACATGCGTACTTTTTGAGCACTGGAATTGAGTGCATCGTTTTCGTGCGTGGCTGCATAATATTTAGGCAGTGCTTGCAAAGCGTCCTAAGTCTTTGGAATGACAGCGTTTACGACTTCGTTGTTGACCGGTTTGCCATCATATCCCCGTGCCTAATCGGCCTCAACGTTGTTGGGGACTGGTTGACTGGGTCGCGACGAGCCACGACCTGCAGTCGATTCCGATTTGGTTAATTGAGGCTCAGTTGA